>JAWOJF010000095.1:0-7453 GCA_046481785.1 Ignavibacteriaceae bacterium
AGATGACATCTTTTACCTGTCCACCGGGGTGGAAAAAAATGTCATCTCTAAAACATTCACTACAATATTACAATACTATTTTGTTAGGATCATTTTTTTAGCAGCCATAATCTCCTGAGAGGATTTACTTGTATCCTCCTTTATTGTCAAATCCAAAAGCGAACTAATCTTTAGTAAATTCAAAAATTTTAACATTGTCTTAATTTAATCTGCATAGAAGTTATATAGATGGAAATTTCTATATTTTTTAGAATAAATCTCGCTATTTGACTTTTTTTTACAAAAAACATATATTATGTCATACATCTTACAAATTAGAGTATAATTATCTTCAATTCAGTCGGAAATAAGGAATCCTTAAGCAGAAAAGTAGCAGTTGAAATAGAAACAGCTATTATAACCAAAAGACTTATAGCCGGAGAAAAACTCCCCTCAGAACTTGAATTATGCGCACAGTTTGGCGTAAGCCGCACTGCTGTTAGGGAAGCATTGCAGGTTTTAAGCGCAAAAGGGATTATTTCTATTGAAAAGGGAAGAGGTATTTTTGTTACCGGTTACTCCCCTGATACTGTTACAAATACACTGCATACATATCTTCAGTTTAACAGCGAAGATAATCTTGTGCTTGATGTGGTACGTGCCCGAATGATAATTGAGCCCCCTATTGCCGAACAGGCAGCTCTTAACAGGGATGAAAATGATATACTTCTGCTGGAAAAAAACTTTAATGAAATGAAACAAAATTCCGGACTTGGAGAGAAACATTCTGCGCTTGACCTGGAATTTCATTTAAAAATTGCCGAAGCTTCTAAAAATTATATTATGCCGCTAATAATCCAGCCTGTACATAAACTTATGCCGGTAATTAAGAGCAGGATACTTGCTTCGGTACCGGATGCTTTTGAATCGGCTGTGATATGGCATAAAAAAATTATGGATGCAATAATTGAAAAAGACGCTCAGCGTGCTTATAATACAATGAAGCATCATCTTGAAATAGCATTGGAGCATACTAATATTATGCTTAAGGCAGAAGAAAAATTAAAAGGAAATAAAAATAAGAAAACAGCATAAGCTGTGGGAGGAATATATGGAAGTCCGTTTTGCACCTGATCCGGTTAGTTATAAAAAATTAGATACTGATGAGCTGAGGAAATCATTTCTCATTGAGGATCTTTTCCAGGCTGATATGATAAAACTTGTTTACTCTGATGTTGACAGAGCAATTGTCGGTTCTGCAGTTCCGGTTCATCAGACATTAAAACTGCTGGCAAATAAAAAACAAATGGCGGCTGATTACTTTGCTGAAAGAAGAGAGCTTGGTATTATAAATATCGGCGGTGCAGGTTCTGTAACTGCTGACGGTAAACATTACAATATGAATCTGAAAGATGCTTTATATATCGGCAAAGGAACAAAAGACATTGAATTTAAAAGTAGTGATAAAAATGCTCCTGCAAAATTTTATATAGTAAGCTATCCTTCACATCATGAATATCCAACTACACACAAAAAATTTACAGAAGCAGAACCAAACAGACTAGGTAGTCTTAAAGATTCAAACCACAGAACCATATATAAGTATATACATCCAAACGGAATAAAAAGTAGTCAGCTTGTTATGGGCCTTACTGAGCTTGAGGAGGGGAGTGTATGGAATACAATGCCGGCACATACTCATGTAAGAAGATCAGAGGTGTATATGTATTTTAATCTTAATGAAAAATCAGTTGTCTTCCATATGATGGGTGAACCGGATGAAACAAGGCATTTAATTATACGTAATCAGCAGGCTGTTATTTCGCCAAGCTGGTCAATTCATTGCGGTGCAGCTACACAAAATTATACTTTTATCTGGGCTATGGGGGGTGAAAACCAGGCCTTTGATGATATGGATGGTGTTGCAATGGAAACATTAAAGTAAAAGGAATAAAATGATACTAGAAAAATTTAATCTTAAAGGTAAAACAGCAATAGTTACCGGTTCCAATAGGGGAATAGGACAGTACTACGCTCTTGCACTTGCACAGGCAGGCGCTGATATTATTGGTGTATCATACGAATGTGACTTTTCAGAAACTAAAAAGATGATTGAAGATGCCGGGCAGAAACTATTTGTTTACTGCAGTGATTTTTCCAACAGGGATTCTGTTTATGAATTTGTTAGGCAGGTAAAAGCTGATCACAAAAGAGTTGATATTCTTGTAAACAACGCCGGAACAATTTTACGCAAGCCTGCCGCCGAGCATCCTGATGAGTATTGGGATAAGGTAATTGAGATAAATCTTAATTCACAGTTTATACTTACACGTGAGTTCGGTAAAGATATGGTCGCAAGAGGTTACGGTAAAATAGTTTTTATTGCCTCGCTATTATCTTTCCAGGGGGGGATCACTGTTCCCGGATATGCGGCTTCTAAAGGGGGTATTAAACAATTAACAATGGCTTTCGCAAATGAGTGGGCTTCTAAAGGAGTAACTGTAAATGCAATTGCTCCGGGTTATATTGCTACTGATAATACAAGAGCGCTCCGCGAAGACCCGGTTAGAAATAAAGCTATACTTGATAGAATACCTGCAGGCAGATGGGGTAAACCGGAAGACCTGATGGGTACGGTACTGTTCCTGTGTTCAGATGCATCCTCTTACTTAAATGGAACAGTTATTACGGTGGATGGCGGATGGATGGGGAGATAACGGACTTTTGGATTTATACATTTAATTGCGTGTGGAATATAATTAAATGTGGAGCCATTTAAATTGGTTTATGGTTATTTATTAAAGAATTCATTATAATATTATTAATCTGACAATAGGAGAGAAAATGTCCCGTACGGAAATACTAAAAAAAATAACTGATAATGGTGCTGTTGCTGTTATAAGGCTTGCTGATTCAAGTAAGCTTGTTAAGGTGGCTGAGGCAATATACAAAGGGGGAGTTGAATCAATTGAAATTACAATGACTACTCCTAATGCATTAGGTGTGCTTGAGTTTTGTGTAAAAGAATTTGGCAACTATATGTTGTTTGGCGTTGGTTCTGTTCTTGATGCTGATACTGTTAAGGCTGCGGTTAATGTTGGAGCAAAATATATTGTTAGTCCTGTATTTAAAAAAGAAATAATAGATGAGGCTCACAGGCTAAATGTACCCGCTATGCCTGGCGCTTTTACACCGACAGAAATTTTTACTGCCGCAGAAGCCGGCGCAGATGTAGTTAAAGTTTTTCCCGCCGATATTCTGGGTATGTCCTTCTTTAAAAGTGTTAAGGCTCCCATGCCTCATCTTAAAATGATGCCTACCGGCGGCGTTACTCTTACCAATGCGGGTGAATGGCTGAAAGCCGGTGCTGTTGCAGTGGGCGTAGGGAGTGCTTTATTAGATTCCAAAGCTATTGCCGAAGGCAATTTTGAGCAGCTCACCGAAAATGCTAAAATTTTGATGACTAGTATTAAATCATATAAAGATAAAATATCAGGAGTTAAATAACCGATGGCAAAAAAAGTTGTAACATTTGGAGAAATAATGCTCAGGCTGTCATCCCCCGGTTTCAGCCGGTTTGTGCAGTCACAATCATTTGATGTAACTTTTGGCGGTGGTGAGGCAAATGTTGCTGTGGCTCTCTCCAATTATGGGCTCGAAAGCTATTTTGTTACCAAACTGCCCAAACATGAGATAGGACAGTCAGCAGTAAATCACTTAAGAAGATTCGGGGTTAAGGATAGCTATATAGTCCGCGGCGGTGAAAGAGTTGGCATATACTTCCTTGAAACAGGAGCAAGCCAGCGGGCTTCAAAGGTTATATATGACAGGGCTAACTCTGCTGTTAGCTTATTGAAAAAGGATGAGCTGGACTGGAATAAAATCTTTGACAATGCAAGCTGGTTCCATTGGACCGGCATTACTCCCGCTTTAGGTAAAAGTGCACAGGAGTGCCTGCTGGAGGCCTGCAAAGCCGCCAAACAAAAAAAGGTAAAAATAAGCTGCGATCTGAATTTTAGAAAAAAAATGTGGACAGAAAAAGAGGCGCAGGCTGTGATGAATCCTTTAATGGAATATGTAGATGTTTGTATTGCAAATGAAGAAGATGCAGAAAAAAGTCTTGGTATGCATGCCGCAGAAACAAATGTTGAAGGAGCCGAGTTGAGCGAATCAGGATATTTTGAACTGGCCAAACAACTGAAGAAAAAATATAATTTTGAAACGGTGGCAATTACATTAAGAGAAAGTTTTTCTGCTTCAAGGAATGGCTGGAGTGCCCTGTTACACGATGATAAAGAATGTAAAGAACCATACCGTTCAAAAAAATATGATGTGCTGATTGTTGACAGGGTTGGCGGCGGGGACTCTTTTGCAAGCGGACTTATTTACGGATTGTTATCCAAAGACAATTCAAAAGATGCTCTTGAGTTTGCTGTTGCTGCATCATGCTTAAAGCAAACTATACCCGGGGATTTTAATCATGTTTCAATTGATGAAGTTGAAAAACTTGCTAAAGGAAGCGGTTCCGGAAGGGTAGAAAGATAATGCAAGATAATCTGTTTATTGAGAGTGATAACCTGCAGTGGGAATTTGCCGCTAAAGGTATCCGGAGAAAAATACTTGGCTACGATAATAATCTTATGACAGTTGCGGTAGATTTTGAGAAGGGCAGTATTGCCGCAGTTCATTCTCACCCGCACAGACAGACAACCTATGTGGCAGGTGGAGTGTTCGAAGTGGAGATAAACGGAGAAAAGAAAATATTAAAACAGGGGGATTGTTTCTTCATTCCCCCTGATATAAAACATGGTGTTGTATGCCTTGAAGAGGGGATACTTGTTGATACATTCACACCATACAGGGAAGACTTCATTAAAAACAAATAACGGCAAAATTATCCGGCATGGATGAATGAAAAATATTTTTAGTATGCTCATTCATTCATGCTTTTTCATCCAGCCATAATTTCCCTTCTACCGGGTTGCTTTTACCCTTATATCAAACTTTTTTGACAGCTTATTTTCAGCCATCTGCAGATCAACTTTAACTCCCGTTTTTTTAAGATGAAAATCATTTACTGTAACAGTATCAACAGAGTAACCGTTTGATAATGAACCGGAGATAAAGGCATCAACTGCAGAGCGGGCTTTTGCTTCATTTGCATATGAAGCAGAAACTTCAGCCTGGTAAACCCCTTCATTGTCTGATACAAATGTCATATTATAATTACTCCCTTTATAAAACATACACATCATAGAAGGACTGGAATTATCCTGGTGAACCGGGTTGCCAAACTGCTTTACTACAGCAGCCTTTTTTTGTCCGATTGTATTATGAACGTTTATATCCTGAGAATATAGGAGGAATGATATAAAGAATGTAAAAAAGAGAGTTATTGTTACCCTTAACAGTTTCATAGTTTCCCCGAAAATTAAAAATGGATATAAGATTTGTGGAAGAATTTGAAATGTATTCTTCTGGGAGAAGAAAATAACCCCTGTTGCAGCTTTTGCTCATTTTAGCCTACAAGGCAAAATTAACTACAATATATTAGCTTTTATATTTGTTATTAGCAATAAAAAATTAATTAACTGATAATGAATATTTTGCACCGTTTTTGTCAGATTAAATCTATTTTGGCCAGCATTGTTATTAACATGGAACTATTAGGGGGCAGGCTGTTTTATTCATCTTTTATAATATCATCTGGTTCTATATGAACAAGGACATCCTTAATACGCGGGTTTGTTTCTATTAATTTATCTTTTACGTTATGCCCGATCAGGTGCCCCTCATTTACTGTTATCTTACCGTTAACCACTACATGAATATCTACAAAGAGATCAAAACCCATCTTTCTTACAAAACATTTGTCAATTCCTTTTACACCTTCAACCATTTTAGCATAACAAACAACCTCTTCATCAATATTAATTTCAGGAGCCGCATCGGTTAAATCATACAATGCAGGTTTAAATAATTTGTATGCATTGTAAATAATAATGCCTGAAGCAAACAATGCAGCCCAGTCATCAGCTTCTTCGTAACCGGGACCGCCAATTAAAGCAATAGCAATACCAATAAATGCAGCGGTAGAAGTAATGGCATCGCTCCGGTGGTGCCATGCATCATTTTTTACTGCAAGACTTTCAACATCCATTCCTGTTTTTAAAACAAATCTAAACAGTATTTCTTTTGTTAAAACCACAAGCACAAGTACAATTAGCGTAAAAGGGGCAGGCGCATGATGCGGAGTTAGTATTTCATGGATACTGTTATAGATAATTACAAGGGCGGCATTAAATATTCCAAAGGCAACAACAATGGCTGCAATCGTCTCAGCCTTGCCGTGTCCGTATGGGTGATTTTCATCAGGGGGTTTTGCTGCTACTCTTACTCCTGCAAGAACAACAAATGAAGTAAAGATATCGGATACGGATTCAATTGCATCTGCTACAAGAGCAAATGAATTTCCTAATATACCTGCTGTTCCTTTAATTATTACGAGGATAAAACTTGTAATAATTCCTAAAAGAGTTGTCCTTGCACTTATGCGGCTGGCTTCTTTTGCAGAATATTTTTTTGTAATGACGGCCTCTTTTCGGGTAACCAAAATTGACACGGTTAAAAATAGTTTTTCTTTGGCAACAATTCCACACTGTTTTGATGAAGAGAATAAAAAATACATAACAGGTTTTTATCATGTTTATTATTTAATTATCTTCAACCCTTAATTTATAGATTGTACATAATGCTTTATATAGGTGAGTTTAGCGCTGTACTAACCGCCCTTCTCTGGTCCGGAACTTCCCTTGCGTTTTCTGCGGCTGCCGAAAAACTTGGTTCATTTACTCTTAATGTTTACCGGCTTATTCTTGCCTGTATATTCCTGTTATTAACAGTAGTTATTGCCCAGTTTAATTATCAGTTATCTATTACTCAAATTTTTTATTTATTCATTAGCGGTATTATTGGTCTGGTAATAGGAGATACTTTTCTCTTTGCTTCTTTCCGGCATATTGGTGCAAGGTTAAGTATGCTGCTAATGGCACTTTCTCCGGCAATGAGCGCTATACTTGCTTACTTCTTTTTAGGAGAAGAACTTCCTTTCTGGGCAATAATAGGAATGTTTGTTACTCTCGGCGGAATTTCATTGGTAATTTTTGAAAGGGCTGAAGTTCCGGCATCAAAATATAAAATTAGTAAGATAGGTATCTTTCATGGACTGATGGGCGCCTTTGGACAGGCAGCGGGACTGGTGCTGGCAAAACTAGCTTTTGAAGAGGGTGATATAAACGGGTTTGTTGCTACTTTTGTAAGAATATTTTCTTCGGTAATTATAATTGTACCCGTCGCTATTGCTCTCAAAAGATTTAAAAATCCGGTTAAGACTTATATGAATGATCATAAGGTTTTTTATTCTACACTTACGGGAACAATACTTGGGCCATACCTGGGCATTACATTCAGCCTT
>JAWOJF010000168.1:0-4469 GCA_046481785.1 Ignavibacteriaceae bacterium
TTTATGGAAACCAGAGCCGCCTCTTTTAAATTCAAATATCATACTTACCACAAGGTCTTCATTACTTTTAGTAGTAACATATCCGGATAAGGAAGTAACACCGTTTAATGTACCTGTTTTACCATGAAAATTATTTTCAGCAGAAGTTCCTATCATCCTGTTTCTTAAAGTGCCGTCAACTCCTGCAATACTAAAGGATTCATAATAATCTTCAAAATTTCTTAAATCGAAATACATTTTTTCCAGGAGTCCGGCAATCGCTCCCACGGTAATCTGGTTAAAACGTGATATACCTGAGCCATCCACAACCGATGTTCCATAAGCATAAATACCGTTATCATCTATAAAATCAAGAATAGCCTGTGTTGAGTAAAAAGCATTTCCCTGCTGGCCGCTTGCAGCAGCTCCAATTGTTTTAAATAAACACTCAGCCAGAAAGTTATCACTTCTTTTATTTATTTGTTTAATAAGTTCTCTTAAAATAATTCTCTTTTCAGAAATTGTATAAATATTATCAGGGGCAATGCCTTTTGCAGGAGAAAGTAAAACTTCAATGCCATTTGCAGTCAGTTTCTCTTTAAGTATCTGAGCAGCATGAAGAGGCGGATTGCTGATATTGCTTACATAGCTTCGCATTCTCTTTCCTCTTTTTCTGTAAGTAACAGTTCTGTTCCTGTCAATAACAATTGCAGATATGGGAGGAAGTTTCACATTTGCCACTTCATCGGTAATCCAGTCATCCCTGGTGTATATGTCGTCAAAATAAGTATCGTCCCCAATAATATTACCGGTTACTTTTGTAACACCCGCATTTTTAAGTTCAAGCACCATACTGGCCAGGTCAGCTTCCGTAAACATCGAATTTCCATATCCTTTTATATAAAGATTCCCGTTTATTTCACCATCCTTAATATTAAAGTCTTCAGTAAGAAGTTTTGTGGCAATTGAAAAATCTCCTTCCATCAGGTTTAGTGCTGTGGCGGTGGTAAAAAGTTTTGTATTTGAGGCAGGAATCATAGAAACGGTATGATTATTTTTATAAACTGTATCTTGTGTTAGAGGATTATATATCAGAATTGCGGCCCTTGTAGTTTTAGGCAGTTTGGCAACAACTCTTTCAATTCTATCTCTGATAACATCTTTGGATGTTGGATACAACTGGCTGGCACATAGCAGAATTAGTAAAAACAAACTTTTAAACATAAAGATCAGGCTGCTCCTTGATAGTCAAATCACAATTGGGAATAATAAATAAGAGTTTTAATTTTACCAGATTAATTTTGTTTATAAACCCGGGTGTAAATATATATATTTTCAGTTGTAATATCAGGGTAAAACAGGGGAACGATGATAAAAATATTGCTGTCACGACTGTTTAGGGTTATCTTTCAGTAAAAGGGAACAGATCATTACAGAAAGCTTGGAAATAAAAATTTGAACAGTTAATAAAATCCATTACTCATTTTAACAATAAAGGTAATTATGCCCAAAAAGAAAGACCTGCTAAAAGCATATGAAGACCTGGATTTCCTCAATTCATCAGATGCCAGGATAGTCCGGATACTTTCCGAGTTCATTCAGCCTCAGACAAGATTCCGTAAACACAAAATTATTGATACAATTGTATTCTTCGGATCAGCCCGTTTATTTTCAGAAAAGTATACCACTGATGAGCTTAATAAATTTAAAACCATAAATCCGGGATCGACTAAAAAACTTGCGGAAAAACTTAGAGCGGCTCAGCACCGGGCATTAATGTCTAAATATTATGAAGATGCTGTTGAACTTTCGCGGCGGTTAACTGAGTGGTCACTTAACCTTGAAACTTATGCAAACAGGTTTATAATCTGCACAGGCGGCGGGCCAGGGATTATGGAAGCGGCAAATAAAGGAGCAAATATTGCCGGCGGTTACTCAGTAGGATTAAATATAAGCATCCCTTTTGAACAGTATATTAATAAGTTTGTAAGCCCTGAATTACAATTTGAGTTTCATTATTTCTTTATGAGAAAATTCTGGTTTGCCTACCTGGCAAAAGCTTTAATTGTATTCCCCGGCGGCTTTGGAACCATGGATGAAATGTTTGAGATACTAACACTAATACAAACACAAAAAATTAAGAAAAAATTACTGATTGTAATTTATGATGAAAAGTACTGGAGGGAAATTATTAACTTTGATGCGCTTGCCAATAATGGTATGATCTCACCAAATGATCTTAAATTATTTTCATTCTGTAATACAATAGATGATGCGTTTGAACTTATTAAGAAGCATTTTGAAACAAACTATCTGAAAAGTGAAAAAGATGTAAAAGCGACAGAACCTAAAGTAACCTTAAAAGGTTAAAAACGTTGCCGGTTATTTGAGTATCAGTTTAAAACGAATATTATTTATCCTGTTTTCAAGGTTTCCGTTCTCAGACGTCCAGGCGGGGCGTCACTACGATGAATATACTTGGTACAAAAAAAAACCCGCTTAAAGCGGGATATAGAAAACTAGTCCATATTGTCAGTGCGGTGAGCACGTCTTGCGGCTTTCATCTTTTCCATTCTTTTTTTAATGGAGGGCTTAACAAAAAAAGTCCTCTTCTTAAATTCTTTTAAAACACCGGAACGTTCATATTTTTTCTTAAAACGTTTAAGCGCTTTATCGATGGATTCATTATCGCCTACTGTAATTCCTACCAACTAATTCACCTCACTTCAATGGTAATTTATAATGTTAATGATTCTATTAATTTTTTATTGCCTAATTTCTGAAACTCCACGGTAATAGAACTTTGACCGTTGGATAAAATATCTTTTGAAACCACTTTTCCAAAATCGTCCCAGTTCTTGTGATAAATAGATTCACCTACTGAAAAAGATTTTGTAGGAGCATATACTGTACAATCTTCATTTTCAATCCCCTCAAGAGAAGGTTTAGTTTCCTTAATACCTTCAGCCATATCAATAATCATGGTCTGTTTGCACTTCTTACATTTTGCCCAGCGTTTGTTCTCAGTGTCTGTACCGGTAACCTCACCGGCTAGCTCCATCTTTCTTACTGCATTACAGACAGGGCAAAAAGCCTCAACATTTTTGATACGTGCCATTAAATAACCTTCTATTGCTAAAACAGACATATAATATAGCAAACATTGTGTGCAGAATCAAGGGTATTTTGGCTGGTTTTCTTACCCCTCCGGGGGAGAAACCACTAAAACCGGCGTTTTTGAGTGTCTTATTACCTTTTCGGCTACACTGCCAATAAGGGTGTGGAGAATGCCTGTTCTGCCGTGAGATGCAAGTACAATCAGGTCAATTTGGTTTTTTTTACAGTATTTGTTTATCTCTTCGTAATCAATCCCTTTCCGGATAACCGGGATAATATCAATATTGTTCTTTTTTATTTTTCTTACGGTTTCTTTTAACCGGTTATCAGCATCTTCTTCTATCGATTTCCTTATTTTTTCTTCAGATAAATCGAGGGAACGGATTGTTAAAATGGGGGGAGTTTTTTCAAGCACATAAAGAAGATGAATTTTTGCATTATATTTTTCCGCCAGTGCTGTTGCATGTTCAGCGGCTGCTAATGAAATTTTGCTGAAGTCTGTTGTTAAAAGGATGTTCTTTATATCAAACATATCGAACCCATTAATTTAGTTAAAGATTTTACTAAGCTGGTTTCTCAATATACTGCGGTCATTTGTCTGTCATTCAATAGTCATTTATTGTCATTCTTTGTTTTTGACAAGGAATGACATGATGACTACCGAATGACAATTGAATGACTATTGTAAAAACTATATGTTCTTTCATAACCTTGATTAATCGTTTTAACAGAAAAAAACTACCGTAAAACTATTCCATTTCCTTTTTTATTGCCGGGATTTTCCAGGTCGTATACAAACCCGTTAACTATGGCATATCTTACTCTGCCATCTTTTTTAATTATAAAGTCAGGATTACCGCCAACCCGGATTGTTTTGTTACCATTACTATTCTTGTTCCGGGTAATATTTATCGGAAGCTCTACAGATTTTTCTTTATAGTTCTCGGAATTAAGGATTACATTGGTATACCCTTCCGAATATAAATTATAAAAATTTAATTTTTTAATTTCATCCAATGAATTAAATTCTTTGGGATATGTTTTTCCCGGGTTAACCTCCATGCCTGAAAAATCATAATCTTCATAACCATAAAAAACTGATAAGTCTCCGAGATCTTCAATTATGGAGTCATAATAAAAAACTTCAGCACCTTTTTTGCTCTGCCTGCCGGCAGGCAAGTTAACTTCCTCCCTGTTTATACCAATATCCACCAAATAATCAAAACCATTTTTAGAATATTTCAGGTTCCTGATTATCACATCCATAAGAAATTTATCATTAAAGGGAATTGATTCATAGGTCTGGTTCGGTTCATTTTTATAGCTTTCATCTGCAATACTTTTTAGCGCAGTAAGAATACCGATAAAATTCA
>JAWOJF010000205.1:0-16539 GCA_046481785.1 Ignavibacteriaceae bacterium
AATCTGGACTGTAGGCAAAGCTACTTTTAATTTACCTAATGGAGAGATATTTACAATTTCATGGACTCTTGATCCTTATGATAGTGATGAAAATGATTTTGATTTTAGTTTGACAAGTGATACTTACTATTTAGATGGGGCCGATAGTCCAAGTGTAAGTGGTAATACTTATACATTTAACATCACCGTTAATGTCCAATAGAATTTAATTAGCCGCTTCTATTTCTTCTCTTTGAAGAATGGAAGCGGTATTTATTTGATTTCTATACCATTTGTCAGCCAGCCTGATCACCCGGGTGTTTGATCATTAAATCAAAAAATACAAAACTTCCATCATTATTTATTCCAATATTATTCCAAAGATCGCTTGTATCAAAACCAAATTCAATTACATCCCAGAAAGCTTTTACAAACCATTTATAACATCTCTTTTGCAATTCGTTGGTATAAAGTTCAGCTAATAAATCAACCTGATTATCTGTAAATCTTACTATCTCACATTTTTCAGAGTTATTTTCAAAAAAGTAACCTAATGATAAGTCTACTGGCCTTGTTGCTATTCTGCTGAATTCACCTGTATCATATTTTATTCCCATAAAATTTCCGGGATATGTTAAATGGTTCTCTTTAAAATCTATCAATTCAACTTTTTCTTCTAATATAAAATATTTACCAGCTTCCTTTTCGGCTTCATATATTAAACATGACCAATACCGGGGATTCTGAATTAGTTTCAAGGCAGCATAATATTCATCTTCCCGGTTAGTAATTTTTAATACTTTATCGCCAAAACTATATGCTTTGCCATGAACTCCATACCCAAGAAGCTCAAGAGAATTTATATTTATATCTTTTAACATGTTACTAATTAATGGAAGGGGTAAATTGTTATTTATTCAGAATATATATTACAGATGATTTCGGTATACATGCGGAGAGAGAGGGATTCGAACCCTCGGTCCCGTAAACGAGACAACGGTTTTCGAGACCGTCCTATTCAACCACTCTAGCATCTCTCCCGGTTTTAACCAATAAATAGAAAAACAGATAATATTATAAGAATGCCGGCCGCAAATGACCCAATAACCAGGCCTTTATGATGTCTTACCATTTCTCCAAGTACTGCATGTATTGCAAGATAAATAAAACCTCCTGCAACATGCGCCATTACAATTCCCATTAATACAGTTGAAATACCTTCATTAAACAATAATAATCCGGATATGGCTCCCAATACGGTAACCATTTCAACAAGGAAAACATAGATAATAATCTTCCCTTTTGCATAGTTTGAACTAAACATTAAAGCAGCTAATGCCAGTCCTTCAGGAAATTTATGGGTTAGAATTGCAGCAAAAACTGATTCATGATGGCCGTGCAAATTACCTGTAGATATTGCAACTCCATCCATAAAAGAGTGAATTGATAATGCGGTTAAAAGAGTAAGTACTATTTCAGAAAATCTTTTAGTTGTCTGTTCATCAAAATGGCTTGCTGCGCAGGCAGGGCAAACATGTGCATAATACTTGCTGATAAACCAGAAAAGTAAATACCCGGATACTACTCCAATTAATAATTCAACAATGGATAAGTTTTCGTAAGATTCCGGAATTAAAGTAAATGCAGCAGCACCAAACAAAGCTCCGGCAGAAAAAGAAATTAATGCACAAAGTTTTTTATGGTTTAATTTAATAAAGAAGAGGACTCCTGCTCCCAAAAGGGCAGAAATTACCGTTAAGAACGATTTAAGTAAAACTTCGGTTAACATTTATTTTAATTTCAATTAGAAGAGTAAATTTATTGAAATAATTTGTCTTCTGAAAATTTTTGTTAAAAATAGGAATTACTTCCTTACTGTCTTTCGCGTTATAACTTAAATATATATATTTACAAGCTATTTTAAGGGCAGTTTCTGCCAAAAGTTATCGGGAAAGGTGCAGGAGTGGCTGAACTGGCACGCCTGGAAAGCGTGTGTACCTTCACGGGTACCGAGGGTTCGAATCCCTCTCTTTCCGCAAATATCCTTTATACTACAATACCTCTTTTTAATATTAACCTTGTTTTGCCCCTCATCTTAAATGTGAGTTACATTACTCTATAATCCTCAGTTTGTTTGTTATGGAGTTAACATGAAAATTAAGTGATTTAAATCGTTCCTTGTTAAGTCATATTTTCTTTTCTTAGAGGGTTAATGTTGTGAAATAATATGAAAGGAATGTTTTATGAAAAAAGCAATTTATGCGTTCTCTATAATAGCTTTTATCTCAGTGCTTTCTGTTTATGCACAGGATGCAAATACAGATGACCAAAGTATTCCCCAAAGCACCCAACCTGCCGCCACTGATACTACTATAAATCAGCAGGAAAGTGAAGGAATGATGAACGAGGAAAGTGAAGGAATGATGAACGAGGAAAGTGAAGGGATGAACGAGGAAAGTGAAGGAATGATGCCCCCCGGAAATACTCAAATGCCGCAGGAAGGATCTCAGACCGTAATGCCCGGCAGTATGACCACCACAAGCTCTCAACCCCAAGGTGAAATTTTAGACCTTTCATCTCTGAACCAGGAAGTTACTGAACAGCAGCGGGCAGAATTCATGTCAATTGCTCAGGAACATGCTAATAATTTAAGAGAAAAAGCTGGTCTTGATGCTGATGAGACTGAAGAGGTTAGAGAAGCAATTGTTGAATATCTTGAAGAAGAGTGGGAAGCCCGTATATCGTTAGACCAAAGCCCTGATAGGGCCGCAGAACATAATGCAGACCTGGCTAATGCAAGAGTAGAGTTATCTTCTGAAATAAAAGATATTTTATCTGATGAACAGGTTCAGCAGTGGGAAAAAGCAAAAGTAGATTGGTGGACATCTTTAGATCAGGCATCTTTTGATGTACAGCAGGAGTCTGCTGCTACCGCTATGGCCCGCGGAAATAATAGCGACACTGAAAATACAGATGATGACAGCGACCAGGTGCAATAAACTTGTTGGTGACTGAGTCTAACTTATAAAAATACAGAGAAGCAACCTTCTTCAATACAAGGAAGGTTGCATTCCTCTAAAGTAACGCAATTAATCCCCATCTATCGATAAATTGTGAAATTGTAGGACTACATTTATGCCGTTAATACAAAAATGAGAGAATACTCTCAAAAGCCGATATGATCGGGATGAATTATTATCTATAACAATTTTAACACAATTTCTTGCCAGGCGGGGATTAATATATTATACACAATAGTTCCTGCAACAGCTTCATACCGGCAGGCGGTTCTTTTTTATATAAAAGCGTCATTTTTGTAGAAATCCGCACCAGTAAAGCCACTTATCGTTTTTTTATTTGGAAATTATGAAGTTTTATATATATTGTTCTATATTAGCCGGTGTGTGCTGGTTAGTTTAACAGGTTCCTTATCTAAAAGGGTATAATGAGGACAATTATTATATTGTTAAGTGTAGCTTTAATCTTTGTTGGGATAGCGGCGGTGATGTATGTAGATACTAAATCCGATCAAAGTAAAAAAAGTTTAATTACAACAGGCCGTGCGGAGCAGAGTGATGTTTTTGCCAAAAGACAGTCAATGAAGGAAATAGACAGTGTAACTGCTCTCATTAATTATTCATTTACAATAGGGAATAAAATAATACCGCCTCCAACAGATACAACCAAAGTTGTACTTCAGCAAAAACAAGGATAAATAGTCCTCATACAAAGCTCCGCCAGTGTAAATATTCCAAATAATTATCAATTTATTTCTCCTTCTATCCAATTATAACTGCAGCGGCAGAAATATTATTTTATTTTACTGCCGGTAATAGTATTAGTAAATCAGAATTATATATGATAATTATAATTTAGCCTAAACAAGATTTATTTTATCTTCTCTCCTATAGAATGCCCGCGGATAATCTCCCGGGCTTTCTTTTTTTCAGTCTAACAGATTTATTAATTAAATTTATTTTCTATATAAATTTTCATATGCATTATGGCGCCGGTTATTATTTTATTCTGCAGTTATGAGAACAATTAAGGGACACATAAAGGAAACAATGAATCTTGCCTATCCTGTTATTATTGGACAGTTGGGTACAATAATGATGGGTGTTGTGGATAGTATTATGGTTGGTGAAATCGGTGCAGTCCCTTTGGCAGCAGCTTCATTAGCCAACAGCATTTTTATGCTTGTTTTTATTCTTGGATTAGGAGTCTCCATTGCTCTAACACCCCTGGTTGCCATCTCGGTAGGAGCACGAAAATTTGACGATTGCGGCATATTATTCAGGCAGTCTTTTATAATAAATATGACACTTGCTGTAATACTGGCTATAATTATGTTTTTGGCTTCTGATATGATTCAATATTTTAATCAGCCGCCTGATGTTGCTGCACAGGCCCGTTCGTATGCAAAGCTTTTGGGTATGTCTATTTTGCCTATAATGCTTTTTCATACATATAAACAATTCATAGAAGGATTTTCAGTAATGCGTCCTGCAATGGTAGTTACTTTAACTGCAAATATTGTAAACGCTTTTACTAACTGGGTTTTAATATACGGAAATCTGGGTTTTCCTGCCCTTGGCCTTGATGGTGCCGGATGGGCAACATTTGCATCAAGATGTTTTCTTGGTGTATCACTAATGATATATGTAATGAAGAACAGAGCCTTTAAACAGTATGATGTTTCATTCAAATTCAGCCTTATTAATTTTCCTGTAATAAAAAAAATATTGGCCCTTGGCCTTCCAAGCGGATTTCAATTATTTTTTGAAGTTGGTGCATTTTCATTTGCAGTTATTATGGTGGGATGGCTTGGTACTGAACAGCTTGCCGCACATCAGATAGCATTAAATCTTGCTTCAATATCCTTTATGTCTGCATTAGGTATATCAGCCGCCGGAAGTATTAGAGTTGGAAATGCTGTTGGTATGAAAAGTATTTTGGAGACAAGGAGGGCCGGTTTTTCGGCTATTCTTTCCAGTGCAGGCATTATGACATGTTTTGGAATAGTGTTTATCATCTTAAGAAGATTTCTGCCTTCTCTTTATATTGATGACAAAGCAGTTATATCCCTTGCTTCTTCGCTTTTAGTTATTACTGCGCTGTTCCAGATTTCCGATGGTGTGCAGGCTGTAGGTATTGGTATATTGCGCGGGTTAACAGATGTAAAAGCTCCAACTCTTATTACCTTTGTGTCATACTGGATTTTAGCATTACCCATAGGCTATTTGCTGGGTTTTAAGTTTAATATGGGAGTTGTTGGTGTGTGGGCAGGCCTGCTAATCGGTTTAACATCTTCTGCTGTGCTGTTAACATTAAGATTTAATAAAAAAAGTAAAGGCCTGATTGAAGTTTAGGGCTTTTATTCAGGAACATGGACAAGAAAATACTGTCTTGCACTTTCACCTATTGATTTAGCCTCATTTAAGGTCATATGCATATCATCGGGGGTATCATCATCATGCCCGGCTTCAATAATTGCCAGATCGGAATTCTTTGCCATTTTTACAAGTTCGATACAATATGCAGTATCTCCGCCGTAACAAATTGTCATTTCATTATATTTAAATTTATAGCCTAATGCAGGAACCTGTCTTGTTGTTACTCCATCAGGTAAAAATTCTTTATGAATTACCGGGAATGGCCGTACTGAGACATCTTTACTTTTGAAAGATCTATGCTGACTAATTTCTTTCAGAATAATCGGGTAGGTTATGCTTTTAGAATAAACCTTTTTAAATGCATTATAAATACTTTCAATTTCAACACAGCCTTTGGGATAATGGATTGAGAGGGGAGAGGTTTTACGCATTACTCTAAGGTATGTAAGCAGAGACCACACTCCGCCTACATGATCATGATGTCCATGTGTAATAAAAAGATCGGAAATTTTAAGAATGCCTTTTGTCCCTAATTCATTATTTAAATCCCTTAATATTCCATCTCCGGGATCAACAACAAAATTTAAAGCACCTGCTTTAATTAATATTCCAGTGGCAATATTAGGAATTGAACAGAAAATTTTAATAGAGAAGTTTTCTTTTTCCCAGCTAAGAGGGTATTTCTGAATTATCATATTAATTAATCAGAATGTGATTGTTTGTAGTATTTACAATTCTTCGGGTTCTTGCACCTGGCAAAAATGTTGAATGAATAGCTTTCGATTTTAAAACCCAGCTCATCACATATTTGCACAGGAAGATCTTTTATTTTAGGATTTACAAATTCAACTATGCGTCCGCAATCCATACAAATAAGATGATCATGATTCTGGCGTTTATAACTGCTTTCATAGCGGGTCATATTATCGCCAAAATTTCTCTTACTTAACAAGTCACATTGTACAAGCAGTTCCAGGGTTTTATATACGGTTGCTCTTGAAACGCCTGACCGCTGGTTTTTCATTAATATATACAGATCATCGGCTCCAAAATGGCCGTCATAATCAAGAGCAGCGTCCATAACTTCAAAGCGTTCAGGTGTTATCCTGTTCTTTTCGCTTTTAAGAAATTCGCGGAATATATCTGATGCTTGTTGGTGTTTCAAATTCAACTTATAAGAAAATGATTACTTGAAAAATATACCTGCTAAAGATGAATAGCAAGATTAAAACAGAGCGAGGTTATTAATTAACTCCTAATGCTCTTAAACCGTTAACGACAATAAATGTAAAGATATATGCAGCAGAAGTAAAAACTACAAGCTGCATAATAGGTATTCTCCACCCTCCGGTTTCATTTTTAGACACAACCAGGGTGGAAATACATTGCAGTGCAAAAATAAAGAATACTATAAGTCCCGTAATAGTAGCTGTAGTAAACAAAGGTTCTCCGGTGCTTTCAACACGCGCCTGCCTCATTGCTTCCAGCATAGATTCCTGCATTGTATCATCATCATTAGTAACTTTAAATATTAATGCAAGTGAGCTAACGAAAACTTCTCGTGCGGCAAAAGCAGCAATAAGTGATACTCCTACTCTCCAGTCCATTCCTATAGGTTCCATAACAGGCTGAATAAACTTGCCCAGCCCGGCAGCATAAGATCCCGCCAGCCTTTCCGAGTTCTGCAGTTGAACTATTTCATCCCCGGATAAATTGTCTGTTTCAATATTAGGATTATTATTTGGAAAGTATGTTAAAAACCATAACGCAAGTGAAAAAAACAATATAGCCGGTCCGGCCTTTCTTAAATAAACCTTTGCGCTGTTTATGGTATTGCCAATTACTACTTTAAGCTGAGGTTTTCTGTATGCAGGCAGTTCAAGGATAAAAGAAGAATTATCAACCTCATGAATTAACCTGTCTCTAAACTTGTTTATAATAGCGGCCACAGCAACAGAACTGACAATGCTGAAAATATATATAGCGGCAAGTACAATTCCGCCAATCCAGGATTTTCCCCCCGGTATCAAAAAACCTATCAGCAGGGCATATACAGGCAGCCGGGCACTACAACTCATTAGTGGCAAAATAAATATTGTTAAAAATCTTTCGCGTTTATTAGGTATTGTTCGGGTTGCAAGCATAGCCGGAATTGCACATGCAAAACCTGATAACATTGGGACAAATGATTTGCCGTTTAAACCTATTTTAGACAGGGGTTTATCAATAAGCATAGCCCCGCGTGCAAGGTATCCTGTATCTTCAAGTAATCCCAGAATTAAAAAGAGTATAATTATCTGCGGAAGGAACACCAGAACCGATCCGGAACCGCTTATAATACCGTTTGATATCAGGTCACCAAACCAGTTATTGCCCAATAAGTTGAATGATTGTTCAGATAAAAAACCAAATAAATCATCAATATAGCTCATCAGGGGCTCTGCCAGCCAAAAAATAGATGTAAAGGTAAATGCCATTATTGCAAAAAATGCCAGTAATCCCCATATCCTGTGCAAAAGAATCCGGTCTATTTTTAAAGTCGTTTCATCTATTTTATGGCAATTTTCCTTTTCGGCAGGATTTGTCAATATCTTAAGCTGTGCATTAGCCAAATCTAAATTTACATTTCCATTGGATTTGTAAATAACCTTCTTTTCTATCTTTTCAATCTGTTTATAAGCATCTACTAAACTAGCCTTATCTGAATCCAGCAGACGTGCAGGTTTTTTCTTTTTAGTTAAAGTAAGCTGTTCAAGATTTCTATTAATTGCATTCAGTAAATCATTATGCCCCGCACCTGTACGGGCATCAATTACCACAACATCACATTTAATCTCTTCACTAAGAGCCTCAGCAGATACAGCATATCCTTTTTTGCGAAGTATATCGGTCATTGTTAAAGCAATAATTACATTAAAATCAGATTCAATTAATTGCCTTACTAAGAATAAATGACGGGATAACTGACTGGCATCAACGGTTGTAATAACAATATCCGGTATACCCAGTTTAGGATGGGAATAAAGCGCATTTACAGATACTTCTTCATCGGGTGAAGAGGGGAGAAGGCTTATAATACCGGGAGAATCCAGCAGGTGTGCATTTATTTTAAATTTATCCAGGAACCTGCTGATAGAGTATTCAACGGTTGCACCGGGATAATTAACTGTTTTAAAGTTCTGTCCGCTTAAGAAATTAAATAAAGTAGTCTTCCCCGAATTAGGCGGGCCAACAAGCGTAATAAGAGGCTGAGCCTCTACAGATTGAGAGATCATGAAACCTTTATACAGTCCGCTTCATTTCTTCTAATAGCAATTAAAGTTCCTCTTACCGAGAATGCAAGCGGATCATTAAAAACAGATTTATTTATTAATTCAATTTCTTGTCCGGGTGTAAAACCAATTTCAAGTATTCTTCTTGATGAAGGGTGTGAACTGTCTATATCGTCAATTCTAACCTTTTCCCCGTATTTTAGTTCAGCAGCAGTTCTCATTTAGTATCCTTAAGACTCCATATTATTTAGATTAAGTCTACATAAAAATAGCGGTGCTTTATACGAAAGTCAAGTTATTTAAACGTCTAAAATTAGTCTCCTTTTGCTAAATCTGCATTATCTTAAAAATTCTTTTGTTATAAAGAGGCTAAAATATTATTTTACCTGGAATTTTGGATAAATTTTAGCAAACAGGCTTAAATTAAATAATGGACATTAATTTCCCCACTGATATTGACCAGGTCCTTACTGAATCTCTGCTTAATTCGAAACTTATTTTAGATAATTCTGAAAATGTAATATATTTTTATGATTATACTACCCAAAAGTATGATTATATGAATCCGGCAATTGTTGATTTAACCGGCTATACAATGGATGAATTGAATGAGATAGGATTTCGTTCAATAGTTAGAGAAGTTTTAGAGTCTAAAAGGAATATTGAAGCAAATCAAAATTCAGCTTCTTCTGAGATTTTAGTTGAAGATTTTTCTGCTAAATATCTTATAGAAACCAGGACCGGCAAATTAAAATGGGTAGAGGATATCTCGTTTACAAGAATAACAGACGGTGTTAAAAAGGATAACTGTATCGGAGTGCTTAGAAACGTTACTCCTTTACATTCCGTTTTTGAACAGCTTCAGGAAGAAAAGAACAGGCTTGATGCAATTCTTGATATAGCCGAAATTATTTTTGTTGTTATTGATAGTGATTTTACCATAAGATTTATAAATAAAAAGGGGTGCTCTGTTCTTGGTTATGAAAAGGAGAATATAATCGGCAAAAACTGGTTAATTAATTATATACCTTCTAACCTTAGAGCCGCTGTTGAAATAGTATTTAATAATTTATTTGAAGGTACTGTTGTTGATTATGAAACATTTGAAAATGAAGTTCTGACTGAATCGGGTGAAAAGAGAGTAATAAGCTGGCACAATTCTCTTCTGCGGGATGAAAATAAGAAGGTTAAATATCTTGTTGCTTCCGGGTATGATGTTACAAATAATAAGAAGGATGAAAAACTTCAGCAAATTGTTTCTGAAATTTTACATGCTGCAAATTCTGAAAAAAATCTTGAAGAACTTTTCAGGTTTATTCATGCATCAATTTCCAGGCTTATGCCCGCCGATAATTTTTATATAGCTCTTTACGAAAAAGAAAACGACCTGATCAGGTTTCCATATTTTGTTGACCAGTATGATGAAGAAGCACCGCCCAAAATTTTCGGTAAAGGATTAACCGAACATGTTTTAAGAACCGGAAAGTCGGCGCTTATAACCAAGGACATGGATGATGAACTTGTTCAATCGGGTGAAACAGAACTTGTTGGAACCCCCTCTGTAATCTGGCTCGGCATTCCTCTTAAAATTCAGGATAATACAATCGGCGTTATGGTTGTTCAGGATTATAAAAATGAAACTACCTACGGAGAAAAAGAAAAAGAGATACTTGAAGTAATTTCTTATCCAATATCACGGGCAATTGAACGGAAAATTGTAGAGCAGGAAAGAGATGATTTAATTATTAAACTAAAGGAACTTAACGAATCGAAGGATAAACTTTTTTCTTTAATCTCTCATGACTTAAGAAGTCCCTTTAATTCTTTGCTGGGATTTTCAGAAATTCTTACCTCTGAATTTGACAGCCTTACACAGGAGGAAATAAAAGAATATCTGAATGTAATATATGAGTCATCCAAAAACCTGTACTCGATGACAAATAACCTTCTCCAGTTTTCACGTTTCCAGATGGGAAGGTTTGAATTTAATCCTATTAAGCTAAACTTAAAAAAACTTATTCTTAACAATATTAACCTGTTGAAAGGAAACCTGGTTAAAAAGCAGTTAAACTTTATAACTGATATTGATATAGAAGCAGAAGTTTTTGCTGATGAAGATATGCTTAATTCAATTGTTCAGAACCTGATCTCAAATGCCATTAAATTTACAACCCGGGGGGGCGAAATAAAGATATCCGGAAGGATTTTATCCTTTTTTGATGAACCCAACCAGGTTGAAATTTCTGTTCAGGATTCAGGTGTAGGCATTTCTAAAGATGATCTGGAAAAAATATTTAAAGATCATATGCATTCTTCACCCGGTACCGAGAAGGAATATGGAACTGGTCTGGGCCTTTTACTTGTGAAGGAGTTTATTCAAATAAATGGGGGAAAAATAAAAATAAAAAGTAAACCGGGAAAAGGAACAACCTTCATATTTACTTTACCTGTTCTAAGTTAAATTTCCGGATAGCGGATTTAGTCAATTTCTGCATTAAGATAAATAATAACTCCCTTTATCTGCAAAATCAACTCATTTGTTAAAACCCTTGCTTTAGCAGTAAAAATTATATTTTTTAAATAGTATAAGATTCTTCTGTGTTTATATATTTGTAATTGTAATTAAGCTGTTTTATGTATTTTTGTTTGTTACCTCAGGGGAATGGATTATATACTGATAAAAAAATCTATAACCTTGCTTAAACTTAATTAGCAAATGAGGAATCCAATCAATTTTACCGAAATATTCTCTTCAGCTTTTTACAGCAGACTTTCTTACAAGAGTTCATGTTCTGGTAAATTAAATTTGATAAAGGGAAGGGAACTGATCCACAGTTACCTAAATTCAAAATAATACAGGACTTAGAATGAAATCTGAAACTAATAATATCAAACCTAAGCTTTTGATAATTGAAGACGATTTTGAAAATCAGAAGCTTTTGGAAATATACCTTAAACGGAAATTTGATATAACTATTTGTGACTCCGAATCTACTTTCCATAAATGCCTTAACGAGGATAGTTATGATATTTTTCTTGTTGATATTGCATTGCGAAGCGGAAAAAACGGGCTTGAACTAACTCAGGAACTCCGAGGGTCTGATAAGTATTCTTCTGCGCCTATTGTATGTATATCAGCTCATGTATTTCCAAAAGACAGGGAGAACGCATTTGCAGCAGGGGTAGACGAGTTTTTACCCCGGCCTATATTTAATGAGGAACTATTAAATTCATTAATTAAAACGTATGAAAAAAAGACCGGCGCTGCTTTACAATAGATAAGGTTTGTTTTGCAATACATCCATATGCATTCTGTTTTTTTTGACCTTAACTATTTGTTCCATAGCACTTTGTAAAATATATAAAAGAATATATTTGCAGGTGAAAGTAGTTAGTTAAGTAATACCCCTCTTTATAACCCCCATAAGCTACCCAAATCAAAAGCCCTGGTTTGGGTAGCTTATCCTCTGTTAAGTGTAATCTTTTTTTTAAGTACTGTTTAATTTCCCGTAAATCCTTTGGGGTATGTTCTTACATTATGACCGAACTTTAATTGCTCTTCCATTCTGCAGGACCAGACCAGCTTTCCATTCCACACTGTAATATCAGGACAGCCGTCGCACATATTCTGCCTTCCGTCTTCAAGAAAATCAACCGGTTGTATAATCATTACAGACTGGTAATGAAGACGTTTGAAAAAATTAAGCGGATTTTTAAGGAAATTTTTGAATGTCTTTCTCAGTTTTTTATCGAATGGGGAGAGAAGAAGCATCGATTTACCTTTTCTTGTCATTTTAGGTTCTGAGTAGGCAAGGTATCTGTCAAAAAGTATATGATGGAATGACTGTATTATCTCCATTGATTTTTTTCCCATATACCCGTGTATTTTTCCTTTTGTACCAAGCCTGCCGGTAAGCAGCCATTTGAAAGTATCCGGTTGTTCCGAACCATTTAAATAGGCACATGGGTCAAAATCAGGATACCCGGTTCTGATTAGCTCTACTATTTCATCTGCTTTAATATCTGTTCTTTCTATAACTTCTTCATTGTATACCAGTTGTCCCATATCTATTTTTTTTGGGCCAAGGTAAAAATCGACCTGCTGGTTATTAACAGCCCTGTATAATATAAATACCATCACCTGAACAATATCTATATTATCTTCAGCCCATTTCAGCATTTCCGGAATGTATTGCAGGGTATCCTCATAAACAGTAGAGTTAAATGAACATGAAATATTACCGGCATTTTTAAGCATATTTGCATAGTGGAACCGGAGTTCATTTAAATCAAGCTCATTAGCCTGTTTCCAGCCCGGGCGTCCCTGTTTACTGTCTATATGAAAAGTAAACCCATAAACACCGGCTTTTTTCAATTCTTTCAGCAAATCCCAGTTAAGAGCCAGCCCGTTGGTATTAAGAATAGGTTTCAGCTTCATTTCTTTAACCATTCTAACAATATCAACAACATCCGGATGTGTTAATGGATCTCCACCGGCAATTGAAACTCCATCACATTTTCTGAGACGCGTAAAAACATTCAGCTCTTCTCTGATTTGTTCAAGTGATTTATGACTGTCGTTTTCGTTCATTCTGTAACAGCCGTCGCAATGGAGGTTGCACTTAGCAGTAGGTTCAAGCCAGGAAATAGAATTATCTGTTAGATTCCACGGAAGTCTGTAATAATCTAAATGATTTAGTTTTAACATTAGTCCCCCTAAATTGAATAGTTTCTTTATTAAGTAAAAGATTGAAAATTAAAGAATATGCAAATGTATAAATTTCTCAATAAATCACAAGTTATAAAAATGTAAGATTTTAAATAATTTTGTATTATCTTTTAATAGGCTTTGTTTTATTTTTAGATCAGTTATATAATTGCACTGACTCTTTAATTAGTTCTCAATCTACAATTACCATAATACATGAAATTCGTTTATTCATCTCTTTCCAAAACCGGATTGCTAAGAAATACTAACGAAGATGCCGTTGGTGTGTTTGAATATGATGATGGAATTATTATAATTGTTTGTGACGGGCTGGGAGGAAATAATGCCGGTGAAGTAGCTTCACAAATGACTGTGGATATAATAAATAAATATTTTACCAGCTCTGATGAAACTGATTATCTTGAAAGAATTAAAAATTCTATAATTGAAGCTAACCGTATTGTTCTGCAGAGCTCAGAAAATAATACTGATTTCAAAGGTATGGCTACTACCGTGGAAGTTCTTTTTCTGCAGGAAAATACAGCTTATTGGGCTCATGTTGGTGATTCGCGTATATATCACCTTAGAAATAAAAAGTTGAAGCAGCTAACTAAAGATCATTCCCTTGTGCAAAAGCTTGTAGATGAAGGCTTCCTTACTTTAAAAGAAGCCGAGAACCATCCCAATAAAAACATAATTATAAGAGCATTGGGAGACAACCCCGTAATAGAAGTTGATATCAGTAAACTAAGATTTAATTCTGATGATGAAACTGTATTTTTTATTTGTACAGATGGTGTAACTGCTGTAATAAATGATTTTGAGCTTGAGGAAATATTATCACTGAAAAATAAGGACCAGATATCGCAAAAAATTTCCCGCACCGTTGAAGAGAGGGGCGCTCCCGATAATTATTCTTTTGTAATCATTTCTAAGTTTGAGTAATGCTGGGATTAAAAATTGGACATTATAGAATTGTTGATATCCTTGGTGAAGGAGGCATGGGAATTGTCTATAAAGCCCTGGATATTAAACTGGAAAGATATGTTGCAATAAAAATTCTCAGTTCACAGGCAATTAATAATCCTCAGTTTGTTGAACGTTTTAAACGCGAAGCTAAAAATCAGGCAAAGTTAAACCATCCGAATATTGTACCTGTTTATGGTTTTACAGAAGAAAACCATATCCTCGGAATTGTAATGGAATATGTTGAAGGTGAAACATTAGAGCACCTGATTGAATCCAGGGGCAGGATTCCGCTAATTGAGGCTTTGCATATTCTCCGCCAAATACTGGAAGGATCATCATATGCACATAATAAGGGCTTTGTGCATCGTGATATCAAACCTTCTAATATAATTATTAATAATGAAGGCGTTGCAAAGATTATGGATTTTGGTATTTCAAAATCCATGAATGAAACCAGGGGAATAACAAAAACAGGTACTAAGTTAGGCACTATTCTTTATATGAGCCCCGAGCAGGTTAAGGCTTTAGACCCCACAAGCCAGAGCGACATATATTCTACCGGCATTACTTTTTATGAAATGATAAGCGGTAAAAATCCTTTTGATATAGGAACAGATTACCAGATAATGGAAGCGCATTTAAAAATGAATCCGCCAAGGCTGTCTACAATGATTGGGAATGTAGGCGCTGAAGTTGATGACATTATTGCTAGAGCGCTTAATAAATCTTTAAGAAAACGATATGGTTCATGTGAAGAGTTTATTGCAGATATTGATATGCTTATAGAAAGACTTGAGCTTTCGGGGAGCGGCTCAAAGATAAAACCCCGGGCAGCAACAGCAAAACAAACTTTGGAATTCAAATTACCGGCAGCTAAAGAGAGCCGTTTCTCAAAGATCAAATTTTATCTGTATGCATTCTTTTTTATAGTTGTATTCTCCGGCTTAATTCTTTTTATATATGATGCTGTTTCAGGTTTCTGGAAATTTGATAATGTAATTGAAAAAGAATCGCAGGCAGTACTGGATAGTTATAAACTAAATCCGGCTTATATTGCCAAAACAAGGTGGCAGTCTGTAAACAATCCTGCAAATACACAGTTGAATGCTATCACCTTTATAGATGATAACCTTGGTTTTGCATGCGGGTTAAACGGTACTTTATTAAAAAGTACAGACGGCGGCGCTAACTGGATTAGTTTGTTGGATACGCTGCACCAGTTTGGCAAAATTAATTTTTATGATATTTATTTTACCTCACTAACGGAAGGCTTTTTAACCGGTGACGGCGGTACTTTGCTTTCCCTTAATCCGGTAACGGACGAGCTAAAGAAAATTAATACGGTTGAAACAGAATCATTATTTGATATTCATTTTATTGATAATTCTAATACCGGGTTTATCATAGGCGCAGGCGGAGCTATTCTTAAAACGGATAATGGCGGGCTAAACTGGCGGAGTATTAAATCACCCGTTAATACGCTTTTATACAGACTATTTTTTGTTGGTAACAAAACTGGTTTTATTGTAGGATGGAATGGTACTCTGCTTTATTCAACCGATCAGGGGGAATCATGGACTTTGCATCAGCGGATAACTGATAAATATCTTAAAGGTATATACTTTGTATCGGATGATATCGGACTAGTTGCCGGCGGCGGCGGTGAAATATTCAGAACAGAAAACAGCGGTGAGGACTGGGAATTAATTCAATCTGAAGTTTCTTCGGGATTGTCCGCCATTCACTTTTTTGATGAAAAAAGCGGTATAATACTTGGGGGAAAAGGTGAAATTCTGCTTACTGAGGATTCCGGCAAATCCTGGAAATTAACCCCCAGCGGTCAATATGCAGGCTTAACAAGCTTAACCACAACACCTTCCAACAAAATATTTCTTTCAGGGCAAAACGGGATAATACTTACGTCTTCAAATTAGCTGACTACTAACATGGCTCATGTGTTATTGCAAGCCCAATGGACTTTTTTGGTTGTGCAAAGGCATCTGCCGGCAAACGAGTTCTTTCGGGAAAGATGTCATCTTTTTAAAAAGATGTCATCTTTAGCGTTAGGAGATTCTTTAGGTAACATATTTTTTAGTTATTAAAGTTTATATTTAAATTTGGTATAATAAAAGACATTTAAGAGGAAACTTTGGACAAATTTATCATCCGGGGCGGCAAAAAATTAATTGGTGGAGCAGAGGTAAGCGGGGCGAAA
>JAWOJF010000246.1:0-4638 GCA_046481785.1 Ignavibacteriaceae bacterium
TTATACCCCTGCAGCCGGCAGCAGTAACGATCTTTTTATGTTTGATTTATGGTTTGACACAAATGGTAATGTTGAAGCCGGAATATTAACTCCGGATTCAATTGGAATAGTTATTCCGCAGGATTCAGGGATAGGAGTATCAACACCCGATGGCGCAATAATTTTAAATAATTTTGTAAATGGATCCAATAATAATGCAAACGTGAGTGTAACTGTTTTCGATTTCATCGATACTCTCCCTCCTGCTCCGGGAATATGGACTGTTGCATTTGGTAATAATTCAGGAAGTACAATTACGTATCACGGCTGGCTCTCTAATACTACAATAGGAACAACTTTAAACGGGGGGGATAATCAGTACACCGTTGCTGCACCGGGAACCGCATCGGAAGCAATAACTGTGGGCTCCTATGTTTCAAGATGGAGATGGCTGACAAGTAATGATGCTACTGTTAATTACACCGGAACAGATTTTTCTGATAACATTTCCAGTTTCAGCAGTATAGGCCCTCGAAGAGACGGTGCACAAAAACCTGATATTACTGCACCGGGGCAGGCTATAGTATCTGCAACATCATCAGATATAACCCTTAATCCTCTTGCTGTAATTGCAGACGGGAATTATCATATAAACCAGGGAACCAGCATGTCGGCTCCGGTAGTTACAGGCGCTGCTGCTCTTCTCCTTGAGCAAAGCCCATCACTTACTGCATCACAGGTTAAAAATTATTTAACTGATAATGCAGTTACAGATACTTACACCGGAGTGGCTCCTAATACTTCATGGGGATACGGCAGGCTGAATATTTTTTCCAGCATGACTGATCTTGTAAACCCCGGCTGGGGTGCTATGCATGAAGTGTTAGCTTATGATCAGTGGAATAGCAGCGGAGCGGAAACTATTTTACCAATACTGGCAGTTGCAGTCAGGTTTACTCCGTCTTTTTCAGGAAAAATAACGGGAGTGTTTGTACACCTTGCTGAGCCATTTAGCCTTACAGGAGATGTAAGCTTTTCAATAGCTGCAGATACCAGCGGTTTCCCGGCTATCCCAATTGGTGAAGTTCTTGTTCCTGCTGAAAATCTCAGCAGAAATGGATGGAGCTATATAAATTTTCGTAGTGCTAATGTTACTGTAACTGGTGGTTCAGACTATCACGTAGTGCTTAATATTTCAGATGGTTCATCTGAAATATTATTAGATGAAGGAAATCCTGACGGCCGGACATCAATTAGTAGTTTTTTTACTCCTACATGGAGTTCTGTTCCGGAAGATGCCCGTATAAGGGTTATAAATACTACATCAGATGCATTACTTCCTGTTGAACTGCTTACATTCAGTGTCTCAGCGTCAAACAAAACTGTTAATCTGAAATGGCAGACTGCTACTGAAGTAAATAATTATGGATTTGAAATTGAAAGGTTGAAGAATTCAAAGACTGAAGGATTGAAAGATTCAAAGATTCAAAGATTAGAAGATTGGGAAAAAATAGGTTTTGTCGGCGGTGCGGGGAACAGTAATTCATTAAAAGAATATTCTTTTATTGATGAAAAACCCATTAATGGAAAAACATTATACAGGTTAAAACAGATTGATAATGACGGCCAGTTTAGTTATTCGGAGGAAGTTGAAGTTTATTCAATTCCTATGGAGTACGCCCTCGATCAGAATTATCCTAATCCGTTTAACCCCGCTACTAATTTCGGATTCCGGATTTCTAATCCCGGATTAGTTACCTTAAAACTTTATGATGTTTTAGGCGGAGAGGTAGCTACTTTGGTGAATGAGAAAAAAGAACCCGGATTTTATGAAGTTAAATTTGATGGCTCAGCACTGGCAAGCGGAGTGTATTATTATAGGTTAACAGCAAATAACTCTGCCGGTGGAACTGCATTTACCTCAACTAAAAAGTTTATAGTATTAAAATAGTGTATAATAAAATAATATTATGATAATAATTGAGAGTATGCGAAATTCGTAAAGATGACATCTTTTTAAAAAGATGTCATCTTTAAATCTTCTATAACGATGTAACCTTATCTCCGCGGCCCACTGTGTAATGTATTACGATAACTATAATCTGTCCATTGCTATGCCTTGCGCTGTATCTTACCCTAATTTCCGGAATTGCTCCGATAAATAAGCAATTCTCAGAACTTATTTATACATTTTACGTCAAAACATAGAGCAATATTATAATTGTCGTAGAGACCTCCGGGTAAGCCAGTCATTTTAACAGGGAGTACTTCATGTTAAAAAATAATTTGAAAGTTTTCCTCCGTAATATTTCAAACCAAAGAGTATTTTCAAGTATAAACATAATTGGATTATCACTTGGAATGGTAATTTGCATCTTCTCAATCATCTTTATCAGGCATGAATTAAGTTATGATACTCACCATAAAAACTCAGATCAAATATACAGAGTAACCAGGCAGTACAATTCACCAAACGGTTATGAAGCTCATTTTGCCCGGTGTCCTGAACCATGGATCAATTCTCTTCCTGATGAATTCCCCGAAATAGAAACTCTGATTCGTTTTCAATGGACCCCCTCTGTAAGTCTTAAAATAGGTGATAATAAACTGAGAAGTTTTAAATGGTTTTATACAGATCCGGATGTTTTTAAAGTATTTGATTTTAATCTTATAAATGGAAATTCCAAAACAGCATTAATAGCGCCTTTTTCTGTTGTACTTACAAAAACAATGTCAGAAAAGTATTTTGGAAATTTAGATCCTGTCGGCAGAAATATTACCCTGTTCAATGAAAATTCCGGGGAGCATATACCATACACGGTAACAGGTGTAATGGCGGATTTCCCCTCCACTTCTCATTTCCGCGCAGAGTTTTTGGCATCTTACACTGGTGAGAAAGCAAGACAGGGGTGGGCATGGATTTATTTACTCTTAAAAAGAGGGGCAGACCCGGAAGCATTAAAGAAAAAATTTCCTGACTTTATAAAAAAGTATGAAGGAGAGGAATCAGCAAAATACAGTTCACTTCAGCTTCAGTCATTAACAGATATACATCTGCAGTCTGATTTAGACAGGGAAATAGAGCCGAACGGCGATATCCGTTATGTTTATATCTTTATGGCAGCGGCTTTCCTGTCAATGCTTACTGCGGTTTTCAATTTCATAAATTTAAGTACAGCAAGATTTTTAAAACGTTCTAAGGAAGCTGCTATAAGAAAGGTACTTGGGGCAGATAAAAAACACCTGGTTAAATATTTTTTATCTGAATCCATTGCCTTTTCACTTTTGGCATTCTTCATTTCATTAATAATTGTAATTACTGTCTTTCCATTTTTTAACAGCCTGCTTGAAAACTCACTTTCACTGCAATCGGCTCTTGATTTACCTGTTATTGGAGGATTCCTGTTTCTTGCATTCCTTACAGGTATCCTGTCCGGAATTTACCCGGCATTCTTTTTATCTTCCGGCAGTCCGGTAACAGCATTAACGAAAGGAAAAACATTAACCAGGTGGGGAAGACAGTTTAATTTTTCGATAAGAAGATTACTCTTTATAACTCAATTTTCAATTTCTATTGTATTGATAATATTTACACTCTTTTCTTATAAACAATTTTCTTTTATAAAAAATAAAAAGCTTGGTTTAGAAAAAGAACAGGTCCTGACGGTAACAAATATTTCAGGGATGGACAGGTTAAAGTATCCTGTACTTAGGGATGAGTTGGAAAAACAGAAGGGAATACTCAGCGTTAGTGCATGTATGGATGTTCCCTCACGCGATATACTGGATGCAGGTTCTACCCGGGTTGAAGGTATACATGCCGGTGATGAATTAACACTTCTGGCTATTGAATCAGTCAGCAGTAATTATATAAATACCATGGGAATAAAATTACTGGCTGGTGAAAATATAAGAGAAGATTTGAACAGTATAGAATCTCCCGCTTCATTAAGTTTTGAGGAACTTCAGTCTTATATCAGTTCAAAAAAATATTCTTTCCTGTTAAATGAATCGGCAGTTAAAAAGTTAGGATTTAATTCTTACCAAGCGGCAACCGGAAAAGATATTCAATGGTCTAACTCCGTGTTTACTCTATCCGGCACAATCACCGGCATTGTTGAAGATTATCATTACGCTTCACTGCATTTAGAGATCAGGCCGCTTATCTTAATAAACGAGCCATCCTGGCAGGGAAATTTTCTTATCAGGGTATCACCTGATGATTTAGGCGGCACGCTGGCAGGCATTTCCAACACCTGGGAAAAAATTTTTCCCGACAGTCCCCTGCAGTATGATTTTCTTGATGACCTTTTTGCCGGCCTTTACCGGGCAGAAGAAAGACAGGAAAAGCTATTATCAATTTTTTCTGTGCTGGCAATTTTAATTGCATACCTCGGTTTATACGGACTTGTTTCATTTACAACCGAACAAAGGACTAAAGAAATTGGAATAAGAAAAGTTATCGGGGCTTCGGTTCCCGGTATTGTTGTTTTATTAATACGGGATTTTATTTTATGGATTTTCCTTGCAAATATTGCGGCCATTCCGGCAGGATATTTTTTAGTAAAAAAATGGCTGGAGGATTATACATACCGTATTGATATAGAAATCAATACCTTTCTTGCAGCAGGAGTTTTATCGGTTCTTATTGCACTAATA
>JAWOJF010000063.1:0-7288 GCA_046481785.1 Ignavibacteriaceae bacterium
GTAGGACACCTCGTTGTTCTCGGCGGCGTCCACCACGCCGGCCTCCAGTACATATAATAGATAAGCAATAGTAATGTCTATACTATTAAAGTATTTACTTGTGCGTGTTATGGAATTTTGTCCCCCTGAATTTTATCCCGGTTGTGCCGGGATAAATTCAGAGGGGCATAAAACTGTATGATTTTTGATCAGGAGTGGTTAAAACTGGAGATTACTCCGTCCATAGACTGAGAGCGTGCATGTATCTCATTAAGCTTTTGAATAATGCTGAGGATCTCTTTCCTTTTTTCTTCAATAAGATCTGTTATAAAGTTTTTTACTTCGGGCATACTGCATTCTTCAAGAATGCCCTCGTAATACCTTACAGTAGCAGCCTCTCTTCTTAAAGCTTCATTAAGTAATGCACAAGTATTCTTACAGGCATGTAAACATTTTATATCTGATTCATTCATATCGTTTCTCCCCTAAATATTGTTAATTAGATTTTAATTTCTTCAGTTTCTCTCGCCAGTTTTTGTCCCAATAAAAGAGCCTGTTCATTTAAAGGAATTGTATGATGATGTCTTTCCGGCAGCACTTTTTTAAGTGCTTTAAGTATATTTTCAATTTTTACAACAGGCCTTCTTTCAAGAAAGGCACCAACAATAATCATGTTTGCCACCTGTTTTTTATTAAGCTTCTGAGCCTCTTCAACTGCATTTATCCCAAAGATCTCAACATCACTTCTTGACGGGGGATTTATAATACCTGACAGTTCATATATAATTAACCCGCCGGGTTTAACTGCGTTCTCAAACTTTTCAACTGAAGGCTGATTAAGAACAATAGCCGAATCGAATTTTGTTATAATAGGTGAACTGATTTTTGTCCCCGACACAATTGTTATACAATTGGCAGTACCTCCCCGCATCTCTGGTCCGTAAGAGGGCATCCAGCTTACTTCCTTATTCTCTATCATGGCGGCGTAAGCAATAATCTGCCCCATAGAAAGGACCCCTTGTCCCCCAAAACCTGCAAAAATTATTTCATGTGTGCTGTGTTCCATGTTACACCTCCTCCGGAACAGGTTCGGGCTTAACAGCCGCTGCCGGTTCTTTTTGAGGAACTTTAAGATCGCCCAATGGATACTCAGGGAACATTTTTTCTTCCAGGTAATTTATTGTTTCCTTCGGCGTCATCTTCCATCCGGAAGGACAGTTTGAAACAACCTCAATAAAACATGTTCCTTTTTTCAGCTTCTGATATTCAAATGCAGCCTTAATTGCTTTTTTAAGTTTACGCACCGAATTAGGCGTATGTACTGCCTGCCTTGTAACATAATATGCACCGGGAAGATTAACAATCAAATCGGTAATTTTAAGAGGGTAACCCATAGAAGAAGATTCTCTTCCATAAGGAGATGTTGATGTAAGCTGTCCAAGCAGACTTGTAGGCGCCATCTGTCCGCCGGTCATTCCGTAAATGCCGTTATTAATAAAAAGCATCAGGATATTTTCACCCCGGTTAATAGCATGAATAGTCTCTGCCGTTCCGATAGCGGCTAAATCTCCGTCACCCTGATAAGAGAAAACATATTTATCGGGAAGTACCCTTCTTATACCGGTGGCAACTGCACTTGCTCGTCCGTGAGCTGCTTCCTGCATATCAATGTCCATATAATGGTAAGCAAAAACCGAACATCCAACAGGAGCAACGCCGATAGTATCGTTTTGTATTCCAAGCTCTTCAACAACCTCCATAAGTACTTTGTGAACCACACTATGTCCGCATCCCGGGCAATAATGAAAAGGAACATCAAGCAGTGTTGAAGGCCTTTTATAAACTACTTCTAATCCATCAATGTTTTTAATTTCATTTCCCATTTTTTTCATCCCTCCACTTCAGCTTGTTGTTTTTCCAAAATGGACTCAATTTCGGTAAGAATTTCTTCTGGTGAAGGAACAATCCCGCCCATCCTGCCTTTATGATATACAGGATTTTTACCATTTACAGCAAGCCTTACATCTTCAACCATCTGTCCTGCATTCATTTCAACAGTTAAAACAAACTGCGTTTTGGCAGCGGCTTCAGCAATTGCAGCGGAAGGGAAAGGATATAATGTAATAGGACGAATCAGGCCGACCTTCATTCCTTTTTCCCTGGCAAGCTCTAAAGTTTTCTGGCAAATACGGGCAGATAATCCAAATGCAACCAGCAGAATATCGGCATCATCAGTTTCAACTGTTTCAAACCGTATTTCGTCCTGCATTCTCCTATATTTATCCTGCAGGTAAGTGTTAATTTCTTCCATTTTATCTGGTTCAATATGCAGTGAAGTGATAACATTACTTTTACGGTTTACCTTACCGGTAGTAGCCCATGGGGGCGTTGCCTTTGGCAGAGAACCTTCTTCAGGAAGAACTACTTTTTCCATCATCTGCCCAAGTGCACCGTCTGCAAGAATCATAGCAGGGTTCCTGTATTTTTCAGCAAGACGGAAACCGTCAAAAACAAAATCAGCCATTTCCTGTACTGAAGAAGGAGCAAGGACAATAAGGCGATAGTCACCATGTCCGCCCCCTTTAACAGCCTGAAAATAATCTCCCTGAGATGGCTGTATAGTTCCAAGTCCGGGACCGCCTCTCATAACATTAACTAATAAACATGGCAGTTCGGCAGAAGCGATGTATGAAATGCCTTCCTGCATTAAACTTATACCCGGTGAAGATGAAGAGGTCATTACCCTTGCACCAGCACCAGCAGCCCCATATATCATATTAATAGCTGCCACTTCGCTTTCAGCCTGCAGAACAACTCCTCCCCTTTTGGGAACCTCTACAGTGAAGTATTCAAGAATTTCGGATTGAGGAGTGATCGGGTATCCAAAATAGGCATCCATCCCCGCACGGATAGCAGCTTCTGCAAGAGCTTCGTTCCCCTTCATCAACCGGGTTTCCCCTTTCATCACGGCATTGCCCTGATGAGGTTTCCCCTTTCCCGCTTCGCGGGACAAAGATTCATTCTCTATCATTACAAAATCCCTTCGTTTATCCCAAACTATATTGCCTTTTTGAGGCTTTGCCTGGGTTGACGGTAAACTGTAATTATAGCCTCGGGACAAACAAGCGCACAATTTATGCAGCCGGTACAGTTTTGCTGTACAAGCTCGGCATAATGGTAACCATTCTTGTTTATTTTTGTTGATAATCCCAGGCTTTCCTGAGGACAAGCAACTATACAAAGCTCACATGCTTTGCAGAGTTCCTCCTGTATGTAAACCGTTCCTTTTATCATAATAAAAACTTGTTATTTAATATTAAAATTACTATTGCCGCATAAAGGGCAACATATATGCCAGATATCTATTAATGCGTTTAACATTAGATTTGTAACTATTTTGATAGAATATTTATCAGTTTCAAGAAGAGTGTTAATTTTTTCCTTCCTATTTGTAAGAAGTTATTAACGAATGTTCATCAAAAGTGTTCATTTAATCTACAAAAATGCGCCCGGCATACAGACGAAAGAGGATTAGGCCAGCCGGGAATGTTTAATTCATATTGATGAGATTGGAATTTAATGCGAGCAAAGAATAATAAAGACCGGACAAAAATTAGAATTATTTTAAAGTAAAAAGCTGCTGCATATATTAGATAGAAGCAGGATGTAATTTAAGATATGGATTGCTTATTATTAGTTATTACCGCTGCGGAAGTTTTCATTTTTTCTGATCTGACTTCTGCCCTCTGACTTCTGATCTCCGGCCTCTGATCTCTGACTTTCGTCTTCCGTCTTCTTACTTTCAACTTCAACACCTATTATCGTCAGGGAGAAATAAAAATTTAGTGTTTTCGACGTTAAAACCAGAATAGTCGAATATTTGGCTTTCTTCATATTGAAAGTTGATATGACCCAGGGTATTGATACGCTACTACTACTAGCCGTAGATTTGGAGTGTAAATATTTTATCAACAAATATGAGGTGTAATGAATTCTATAACGAAATTCTTACTAATCACAGTTATGATTTTGTTAGTTGGATTCACCGTAACTAACGAGGGCAACGAAGTATTAGCATCAGATAATAACCCGTTACCAGCCTCCAAAACTGAGGCTGATGTAAATACCTCGGTAGTTAGTTATATAGATAAAGGTGAAATGGTTGCTTCCTGGTATGGTCCGCGGTTTCATGGCCGGAAAACGGCAAATGGCGAGAGATACGATCAGATGGCACTTACTGCTGCACATAAGCAGCTTAGATTTGGAACACTATTAAGAGTTACGAATCCCAGTAACAATAAATCAATTATTGTCAGAATTAATGACAGAGGCCCATATATAAAGGGTAGAAATCTGGATCTTTCCAAGGCCTCTGCAATGGCACTGGGTATGATGGACCGCGGCGTTGCCAAAGTAAAAGTTGAACAGGTTAGCTTAAAGGGAGTAAATTTCCCCGTAATAACCCTCAATTAGTACAAAATCATAACAGGAAATATTTAATCCGGCACTTGCTGCCGGATTTTTTTTTGTCTCCGGAGATTTTCGGATTCGCGAATTCGCGGATTCCCGAATTCCCGAATTCGCGGATTCCCGAATTCGCGGATTCGCGAATTCGCGGATTCCCGGATTTTCGGATTCCCGGATTTTCGGATTCCCGGATTTTCGGATTCCCGGATTCAAAAACCTCGAAGTTCTATTAAGGGGAGACCATAAAAGTATAACGATCTAATAACTCATGGTAAACTTCGAGGTTTAGCTTCAACTCCTTAACCCAATATTAAATGAAGCTTAATAACACAAGCATCCGGTTGATATAAACCTTATTACATATTATCTTTTGTATAAATTTAGCAGCACTCATGTTATTCAACTAACTAAACCCGCACTAAAATGAAAAAATTATTCCATCTGCTTCTTATTATAACAGCAGCAGGCTATATATATCCGCAGGAAAATCATGGTAAAGAGTATTTTCCGGAAACTGATTCATTGGTTCTTAAAAAGATAGAACAATGGCAAGATCTAAAATTCGGACTTTTAATGCACTGGCAGCCTTCCAGTCAGTGGGGCGTTATAGAATCATGGTCAATCTGCTCCGAGGATGAAGGCTGGTGTAAACGGGATATGGAGAATTACACTGAGTACAAACAAAAATATGAGGAGTTAAAAAACACATTTAACCCGGTAAACTTTGATCCTGCCAAATGGGCTGAAGCCGCCGCCGAAGCAGGTATGAAGTATGTGGTATTTACTACAAAACATCATGACGGCTTCAATATGTTTAATACTGCGTATTCAGATTATAAAATTACTGATCCCGGCTGTCCCTTTCATACAAATCCAAAAGCAGATGTAACAAAAGAAATTTTTAACGCTTTCAGAGAAAAGGGATTATGGACCGGCGCTTATTTTTCCAAAGCCGACTGGCATTCGGATTTTTATTGGTGGCAGAGATTTGCGACACCTGACAGGAATCCGAACTACGATTTGAATAAGTATCCCGACCGGTGGGAAAAATTTGTTGAGTTTACTCATAACCAGATTGATGAATTAATGACAAACTACGGCAGAATAGATATCTTATGGCTTGATGCAGGATGGGTAAGGCACCGCACTAAGGAAGACATTGAACGTGAAAGACTATCTGCCGGTTTTAATACATACCGGATTCAGAATCAGGATATTAATATGCCTGAGATAGCCCGGAAAGCACGTATAAAACAGCCGGGTTTAATTGTTGTTGACCGCGAAGTACCGGGACAATTTCAAAACTACCTTACACCTGAAAACCGTATACCTGATGAAACACTCCCTTACCCATGGGAAACATGTATGCCGATGAGTTCTTCGTGGTCTTACAGGGCGGGGGCACAATATAAATCCGCGGGAATGTTAATTCATCTGCTTGCCGATATTGCTGCAAAGGGGGGCAACTTTCTGCTTAATATCGGGCCTTCCGATAAAGGAGACTTTGAGCCTGAGGCATATGAGCGTCTTAAGGAAATAGGGGAATGGATGAAGGTTAACAGCGAAGCTATCTATAATACACATCCTGTTAAACCATATAAAGAAGGAAAGGTACGGTTTACCCGGCTTAAAGACGGTACAATATATGCCATATACATGGCCGATGAAAATGAAAAATCATTTCCGGCTGAGCTGGAGTTAAGCAATTTTACACCCGGCGAAGGAAGCAGAATTGAGATTCTCGGAACCGGTGAGATCTTAAGCTGGAATAAAAAAGAAAACGGCTGTGTAATAAATTTTCCACCGGCGGTCCGCAGTAATCTTCCATGTAAATACGCATGGACGTTAAAAATATCTGAGGAATGATCAGTTCTTCGGAGTTATTTATATTAAAATCAGAAATCGTAATTCATAAATCATAAATCTTTTCCTAAATTTGTTTCATGCTTTGCCTTAAATGTGAAACCAAACCGGGATGGATTATCTCTGCCCTGGCAGATATTGAATCTGTTATAATTGATCATGCTCATTGTGAAAAAAAAGCTGCGTCAACCGGATTAAGTCTGCTGTCCGCCTATCCTGATAAAATTGAAATATCCCTTGCAATGTCTGATCTTATTGAAGAAGAAATAAGTCATTACCGTGATGTTGTTAAGATACTTAACTGGAAGGGTGTAACTCTGCGGAAAGATAACGGCGATCCTTATGTTAAGGAGCTTCTTTCATATTTAAACCCGAATGAACCTGAACGCATGCTTGACCGGCTTTTAACTGCCGGAATAATTGAAGCGCGTTCATGCGAAAGGCTGCAGATACTTGCTGATAACCTTAATGACCCTGATCTGAAATATTTTTATAAAAAGCTTTCGGATTCAGAGGCAGGGCATTATGTTACATTTATAAAACTTGCTAAACTTTATTTTAATGAGGATGAAGTAAAGCAGCGGCTTGATGAACTGGCAGAGATAGAAAAAAATATTGTACTGGCACTGCCGGATTCTGCATCAATGCACGGATAAAAAAAGTCCCTCTTTCTGCTAAAGAGGGACAGTTCTGATTCGAAGAATCAGAACAGGGAGATTAGGTGCGCACTGCTTTGGGCGGATAATGCCATACAAACATTCTCCGCCGGTACAGCGCAGCGAATCTCTCCCCCCGGCGAATCGGGGTACTCTCTTTGGTAAAGAGAGACTTATGAATAATTAATATATTAGAAGGTACTATGAAATTAAATCTTGGATGCGGCAAAGATATTAAAGACGGATATGTTAATCTTGATATTGTGGATTACGGCGGTAACCAGATCCATGATATAAATACATTCCCCTACCCCTTTGCCGAT
>JAWOJF010000324.1:0-27105 GCA_046481785.1 Ignavibacteriaceae bacterium
GTTACCTGTTTATCTGCGTTTTCTATTGTATTATTTGTTCCTAACTGGGAATCAACCGGTGTGGTGTTGCAGGAAGTAATAAACAATGCCGGAAAAAGAATATAAAATAATATCTTTCCATTCATATCATGCTCCTTTGTGAATTCAATAGTGGAATGCAACAACTATGCCTGTGTATTTTTCTGCAAAAATGACTGTTTTAAGAAGATATTAAGCGTGCAGGGAGATACTGGTTATCAGAAATTTGATAGAGTATAGAAAATCTGATAGGTGAATAACTTGATTAATATTATGCCGGAATAAGGGAGAATTAAAATGCCAGGGATGTGAGGCTTTTTGAAACTTCATTTAAATCAAACGGTTTATAAAATACTGAATTTACATACCGTCTTATAGTAGTATCCATATCTTTCATATGGTTCTGGTAAACATATGTAAGTATAACAGGAATACTTTTGCCTGAATCTTTAATCGTCTTACATATGCTTTCTAAGTCTGCTGAAGGCTCTGCATCTATAAGGATAATATCAAATGCGGGGTTCTTTGTAAGGGAGCGAACTATATCAATATCTGTAGTAGTAGTTACATTAAACTTATCCTGCAGATACATAAGCAGACTGTAACACATACTAAAGTCAGGACTGTAAAATAAGATACTTTTCATGGTTAATAATTGATAAGCAAAATGTTATTAATGATAGCGCCGCTTTTATTATTCTATTTGCGTGCCAAAATAATAACAACTTTATTATGTTTTTTTTGCAGGAATTACTTGATTTTGGCATAAATATTAGGCTTAAGGCCTTAAAATTAGGCAGGATACTTCTCTAAACTGACAATGCATCAGGGTAATTTTCAATAATGAGAAAGGGGAGAAGGTATAGTTTTGAGTTAGGATATAGTGTTGTATAATGAAATCAAGACAATGGCAAATGGCATTGAATATATAATAAAGGGCAATCCTGTTAAACTTCTTTACACGGTATCGCCGATTAAATTTTTATATCCAGTTCCTTTAATTTGCGGTAGAGGGTAGAAAGGCCAACCTGCAGAGCATCTGCAGTTTTTTCCTTGTCGTATCCTGAATTTTCCAGGGCTTTAAGAATATAATCTTTCTCAAAGCGCCGTACTGCTTCTTCAAGTGTACCACCTTTCGAAAAATCGGTTATCTCCATTTTAGGTCTGATAGATTGGGGAAGATCAGTAATTGTAATAAATTCTTCTTTGGCGAAAATTACGGCTCTTTCAATAACATTCTCAAGCTCGCGAACCTCACCCTTCCATTCATAACTTAACAGGGCACGCATTGCCGTACTATCAATTCCTTTAATATTTTTATTCATCTCTTTTCTGTACTTGTCAAGGAAATGATCTGCAAGTAAAGGAATATCTTCTTCTCTTTCTTTTAAAGTAGGGAGCATAATCTCAATTACATTTAAACGGTAGTATAGGTCTTCTCTGAACCTGCCCTCTTTTATTTCCTCTTTCAAATCCCGGTTTGTGGATGCAACAAACCTGACATTAACGGGGATTGAGAGAGTAGTGCCGACCGGTGTAAATTCTTTTTCCTGAACCACACGTAAAAGTTTAACCTGCAGTTGCAGAGGAAGTTCACTTATTTCATCCAGGAAGAGAGTTCCGCTTTCAGCAGCTTTTACAAAACCTTCTTTGTCAGAAACAGCGCCGGTAAAAGCGCCTTTTTTATGTCCAAAAAGTTCACTCTCAATAAGATTTTCGGTAATTGCCCCGCAGTTAACAGCAACAAAAGGTTTGTTTTTTCTCCGGCTGTGGTAATGAAGTGCCCTTGCAACAAGCTCTTTTCCGGTTCCGCTTTTACCGGTAATTAATACAGTACTTTCGGTCTCGGCAACAGCCTGAATCATATCATATACTTTTTTTATAGATGAGCTTTTCCCGATAATATTTTCAAAATCAAAATTTCTCTGGATCTCTTTCTTAAGTATCCTGTTTTCAAGCAGCAGGTTCCTGATATCAAACAATCTCCGTATTTTGATCAGCAGCTCATCAAACTCTACCGGCTTCAGTATATAATCACTTGCACCGTTTCGTAAAGCTGAAATAGCTGTATCCAGAGAGGCAAATGCTGTTATAATAACTACCGAAGTATTAATATTAAGCTTTTTTATCTCTTCCAGAAGCTGTATACCCTTCATTTGAGGCATCTCAAGATCAGTTAGAACAAGGTCAAATGAATTTTCAATAAGCTTATTGTAAGCAACTTTGCCGTTTTCGGCCTCTTCTACATTGTATCCTTCTTTCCTCAGGATAAAAGAAAGAGATTCTCTTATAATTTCTTCATCATCAACAACTAAAATTGTTTCAGCCATATTGTTTTACCTTAAGATTGTATGGGCAATGTAATAGAAAATTTTGTACCCTTGCCGGGTACGCTGCTTACTTTTATATTCCCCTGGAAACTTTTAATTATACCATAACTCACCCAAAGTCCCAGCCCTGTGCCTTTGCCTTCTTTTTTTGTAGTGAAGAATGGTTCAAAAATTTTGTTCATGTGGTGATCCGAAATTCCGCTTCCCGAATCTTCAAAATCAATAATCACAAACTCATCGTCAATATCAGATTTTACAGATATAATTTTTTCTTCTTTATTAACATCCCCAATGGCATCAACTGCATTCAGCAGGATATTTACAAACACCTGCTGAATCTGGTCTGATATAAGTGGGAGAAGAGGGATATCAGGATCAAAATCAAGCCGGTACTCGATGTTCTTTGCTTTTGAGCCAACCTTAGTTATTTCAACTGCTTCCTTTATATTAGCATTTATATCAGTGAGCTGCAATTCATAATTGGACGGCCGGGAAAAGTCTACAAGGTCCCTTATTATTTTTGATATCCTGGTAACCTGGCTTTTTACAAGTTCCAGTCTTTCTTTAACAAAGCTGTCATTTGTTGATCTTTGAACAACCTGAACAAGAGCTGAAATTGAGGCAAGCGGATTTCCAACTTCATGAGCGATTCCGGCAGCCAGTGTGCCTATACTTTCCATTTTTTGCGTATGAATAAGCTGCTTTTCTAGCATCTTTTTTTCACCAAGGTCTCTGTGTATTCCAAAAAAACCTGAAACCTGTCCCTCATGATCCAGTATAGGTGATATCAATAATTGAGTGTAAAATGGTTCTCCGCTCTTTTTCCTGTTTTCAACTTCACCCACCCAAACTTTACCACTGCTGATAGTGCTCCACATCTTTGACCAAAATTTTCTTGAATGCTTGCCGCTTCCAAAAATATCCGGACTCCTGCCAATCAATTCATCGCGTGAATATCCGCTTGTTGCAACAAAAGCAGGGTTTACATATATCATTTTCCCCTGAAGATTCGTAATCTGAAGCGGATTAACTGTATTTTCTGCCACGTAATAAAATCTCAGCAGATCAAGTTCTTTTTTCCTTTCTTCGGTAATATCCCGTGCTATAATAAAGCAGTTACTATCTTTTCCCGCAGCCTTTTTGTTCAGAGCAATGAATAAATTAACTTCAAAAACCACTCCATTAGAATTAAACTTTGAAAACATTGTATCACTTTTATGCTCAAGGAAGCATTCAGTAAATACCATTCGTGTTCTTTCACGATATTCAGTATCAATCAAATGGAAAAAATCTCTGCCTTCTAAACTGCTTTCTCCGGATGAGAGTTTGGCATTTGCTGCGGGATTTGCACTGATTATTTCACCGGCAGATGATACAACAACGCACATTTCATGAAATTCGGAAAAAAGGTCAAAATCAAACTTCAAATGGTCAACCTTAATTATTTTTTGCAGAAAAAAAATATATGTGTCGGTAAAAATAAGTAAAAGAACTTAATAAAACTTTACCACTTCTGAAATATGCGGGGGTAAACAGTCCCTGGCATGTCAATTTTTAACAATGTTTTAAGTATTTATTGAATTGAATGAGTTTAGGTAATGAATAAATTAGAAGAGTTGTGTAGAAAAAGAACATATTAAGTAGTTGCTGGCTGTAATAACCGGGGGCAATATGCCCCGAAAGTAAAATATTGTAAATATTTATACGGTTTGTTAAGATGGAAAAACTCCTTCGGAATGGCAGTTCCGGGTTCTGCAACCCCTGCTGACCAGTTGGAGGTTTGAGTTACCACCCATATTTAGAGTTGCAAACTCATCCTAACCCCTCCCTTGCCACGAAAGGTTTATTGGAGTTATAAAACTTTACCTGGTTAATCTTTTTTTAGAATTAAATGAATATTTATCCATTTGATAGAACTCTTGAGACCCCTTCAATAACTTACTAAGGCACTAAAATATCTCAGGCTTAAAAATAAACTCCCAAATAAGTTTTTATAATATTCTCAAGCTGATTAAATTCAATTAGAAAAGCGTCATGTCCATAAATAGAACTCAACTCAGCGTATGTAGAATTAGGAATATAAGAGGCAATTTCAATCTGCTCTTCCGAGGGATAAAGAACATCAGAATTAATCCCAATGCCTAATGTCTTGGCTTTAATACTTCCTAAAACATCTTCAATTTTTCCTCTTCCGTAGCTTACATCGTGCAGGTCCATTGCATGAGTAATATATAAATATGTATTGGCATCAAATCTTTTAACTAACTTTTCTCCCTGGTAGTTAAGATAATTTTCAATCTGGAAGACATTATTTTTATCAAAAAAGCTGTTCTCATTTATTAACCTGTTTCGGGAAAACTTTATATTAAAGGAAGCAGGGCTCCGGTAACTGATCATGGCTATTTTTCTTGCCAGGCTTAAGCCGTTATAAGGCTGTTCAGTATAATTACCGTTATTCCATACAGGATCATTAACAATTGCATCCCTTGCCGCCTGGTTTAATGATATACACCATGGTGAGTGTTTAGCCGCAGTTGCTATAGGGATAATGGTATCAATAAAATCGGGATACATAACTGCCCATTCAAGCACCTGCATTCCGCCTAATGAACCCCCTGCAACAGAAATAAGTTTATTAACGCCCAAACTTCTAACCAGGTTATACTGTACTTTCACCATGTCTCTTACTGTTATAACAGGAAAATCAAGATTATATTGTTTGCCTGTTATTGGATTAATACTTGTGGGCCCTGTCGTTCCATAACAGCCGGTTAAGAAGTTTGAAGAAATAATAAAATGTTTGTTAGTATCAAAAACTTTTCCCGGGCCAATAAGTTCTTCCCACCAGCCGGTTTTTCCCAGGAACATCTTGTTGTAATTATAAAGATGCGGATAATTTTGCGAGTTATTTATTTCATCTTCTGTAATAACACCTGCAGCATGAGCATTGCCTGTAAGTGCATGGCATATTAGTATGGCATTTGTTCCCTCCGCATTAAGCGAGCCGTAAGTCTGATAGGCTGCTTCTACCGGGAAGATATCCTCACCGGATTCCAGTTTCAGGGGATCCTGCCTGTCAAATAGCTGTATAAAATTAGTTCTTGCAGTAACTCCAACAGATTCATTCACAGTAACATTCATTTTATTAGTTTCCTTAAGCTTCATAAAAAATTGTAAATATCAAAATGGAAAAAACCGGGGCTTACCTTTAGGAGTAAGCCCGCTCTTATATGTTAAACAGCTACTCCGGTTCCAACGGCAGCCTTAATTGCTTCATCAAAATCTTCAATAATATCATCAATATGTTCCAGCCCCACAGAAACTCTTACCTGTTCCGGAAGAACGCCGGCTTCTTTTTGTTCTGATTCTGATAATTGCTGATGAGTAGTTGAAGCAGGATGAATTACTAATGTTTTTGCATCACCTACATTAGCAAGAAGACTTGCCAGTTTTACACTATTAATAAACTTCTTACCAGCTTCAGCCCCCCCTTTAATCCCAAATGCAAGAATAGAACCAAACAAACCATTTCTCAGGTATTTCTTTGCATTTTCATGATACGGATGACTTTTAAGCCCCGGGTACCATACCCATTCTACTGAGGGATTTTTCTCAAGCCACTGTGCAAGTTTTATTGAGTTTTCGCTATGCCTGTCAATTCTTAGAGATAATGTTTCAAGACCCTGCAAAAACAAGAAAGAATTAAAAGGACTTAAAGCCGGGCCAAGGTCGCGTAAACCTTCAACTCTTGCACGTATTATAAAAGCAATATTTCCAAACTGTGATCCTTTGCCGAATATTTCATTAAAATTTAAGCCGTGATAACCCGGAGAAGGTTCGGTAAAGATGGGGAAATTTCCATTACCCCAGTCAAATTTACCCGAGTCAACAATTACACCGCCAATTGAAGTTCCATGCCCGCCAATCCACTTGGTTGCACTTTCAACAACAATATCAGCACCGTGATCAATTGGCCTTGCCAGGTATCCGGCAGCTCCAAAAGTATTATCCACAATTAATGGAATACCATGCCTGTGAGCAACCTCTGCAATAGCTTCAATATCGGGAATGTTCAACTTTGGATTTCCAATAGTTTCTATGTATAAAGCTTTAGTTTTCTGATCAATCAGTTTTTCAAATTCAGCAGGGGAGTCGCCGTCAACAAATTTTACGTTTATGCCAAGGCGGGGGAAAGCAACTTTAAATTGATTGTATGTTCCGCCGTAAAGGAGACTTGTTGAAACAATGTTTTCACCGGCCTGCGCTATAGTTGTAATTGCAATAAGCTGTGCAGACTGTCCTGAAGAAACTGCAAGAGCTGCAGCTCCGCCTTCAAGAGCGGCAACTCTTTTTTCAAATACATCTGTAGTCGGGTTCATTATACGGGTATATATATTTCCGAATTTCTGCAATGCAAAGAGGTCTGCTGCATGCTCGGCGTTTTCAAAATTATAGGAAGTTGTCTGGTATATCGGCACTGCCCTGGATCCTGTAGTTGGATCAGGTACCTGGCCTGCGTGCAATTGTAAGGTTTCAAACCTGTAGTTGCGTTGTTTTCCATTTGCGCTCATTATATATGTCCTTTCTATTTATTTATTAGAAGTAATTTCTTATCAATTAATTCAAGCTAATCGAATTTTAATTATCGTCTTAAAAAAATATCTGTTCGTTAAAAGAACTATTTAAAAACAAAAAACCTCTCCGGGTTAGATTACTCGAAGAGGTTTTAAAAAAAACTTCTTCTCTCATCTTTCCCTGAGTTCCGGAAGAACCGGAACGGGGCAGGAGGTAGCACCATGTCCCACCGCACTAATGCGGGGCGGTTGCTAAGGTTTCACAGGGCCTGATCCCTCAACCTTTCTCGATAAGAGTATGTATATATTTTACGAACTTCTAAACAATAAAAAACCCTTCTCGATTAGGTTATCGGAAGGGTCCTTGTTTAATTTTATTTTTTAAACTCAGGCTCTATCCTTCCGATGAGAAGGCATAATCATACAGCAACACATAGCCATGAGTTTTGTTGTAATTCCGATATTTATTTTTTTATTGCTCATTTTTCAATTTCAACAAAAATAAACTTTCTAACAGGTGTTGTCAAGTTATATTAATATATTATCGTTAAAATTAATATTTACTTTATATATGCCTCACACAGGTTAAAAAATATTCAGCAAAATTGCATAATATTTCAGTGTGCCTTAAATACAACCTATCAGGGATAGATTCTCTTCTTACTCATCAATACTGTATAACTTAGCTGCTTTATCTGCCGAAGTTACAATACCCCGGATTAAAGCAGAACTAAAGCCATAGTGTTCCATCTGGTTTAAACCCGAAATTGTACAGCCTCTCGGGGTTGTTACTTTATCCACTTCACTTTCGGGATGTGCCTCACCGCTTAGAAGTAAAGCCGCAGCACCTTTTGCAGTTTGTGCCGCCATAAGTAATGCTTCTTCCGAATGAAAACCGATTTCAATTCCGCCCTGAGATGCTGCCCGGATGGCACGGAGGAAAAAAGCTATGCCGCATGCACAAAGGGCAGTAGCCGGAATCATTAATTCTTCAGTAATTATAAGTGTACTGCCAACAGAATCAAAAATTTGTTTGGCAAGCTCAAGCTTTTCTTTATTTACATTGTCGCCCGCTATACAGGTCATTGATTCCTGAATTGCGATAGCTGTATTAGGCATTGCACGGATGACAGCCGCATTACTTTCAAGCTGACCTTTTATTGCCTTAACACTAGCACCTGATACAACTGAAATAACTATATGCTTTTCTTCTTTAATATCATTTTTTATTTCTGAAAGCAATCCGTTAAGCTGCTGAGGCTGAACAGCCACTATTACTATATCGCATTCCTGCACAGCTTTATGGTTATCGCTGGAAATCCTGAATCCCTTACCGGCATATTCTTTTAAGGGTTCAGTATTTCTCCGGGTGATATAAATATTTTCTTCGGAATAAAGTTTGGATTTAACTAATCCTTTGGCGATTGATAATCCAATATTACCTCCGCCGAGAATAGCCGCTTTTTTCCCTCTGTTCATTTGTTCTCCGTATGCAGCACAGGTATTTATGCCTGTACCATTGTTAGTAACTTATTATACACAGACAGAATATCTGTGCAGTAAATATTATTTTGAAATAACGACACCTTTGTTAAGAATAAATGATTTCAAATCGTCATATTCTTTTGAGATCTTTATTGAACGTTTTTCCTTCATCATACATTGTCTCAGTGTTTCGGGAAGTTTTATTTCTTCTTTTATAACATCTTCAACTTCATCTTTAAATTTAGCCGGATGTGCAGTCTCTAAAATTATACCATTATAATTTTTTATTTTATTTTCTTCAATAAATTGTTTCAGGGCTAAATAACCAACAGAACCATGCGGGTCAATAATATAGTTATAATTAGCTTTTACTTCTTTTATCCCGTCTTTAGTCTTATCATCATTAAAAGCTGCACTGTATATTTTTTCTTCTATCTTATTATGGTCATTATTGTAAAGATCAAGTATCCGCACAAAGTTGCTTGGGTTACCGACATCCATAGCATTGGATATTGTTTTTATCGAAGGCCTGGGGTTATATTTCCCTGTATTAATATATTCGAGAAATACATCATTGGAATTAAGCGCTGCAATATACCTGGTTACAGGAAGCCCCATACGGTTAGCAAATAATCCTGCAGTAAGATTTCCAAAGTTGCCGCTTGGTACAGTAATAAACAGAGGTTTGTTTAAATCTTTAAGCTGTGCCACGGCATTTAAGTAATAAAACGACTGCGGAATAAGCCTTGCAATATTAATTGAGTTTGCCGAAGATAAAGTAAGTGCATTGGTAATATCTTTATCAAGGAAAGCTGTTTTAACAAGTCGCTGACAATCATCAAAGGTACCTTCAACCTCAAGAGCCGTTATATTATCGCCTATTGTGGTTAACTGCTTTTCCTGGATAAGGCTTACCTTTTCTGACGGGTAAAGCAGAATTACATTTATTCCTTCCGTTTTATAAAAACCCTGTGCAACAGCACTTCCTGTATCTCCCGAGGTTGCTACAAGAATAGTTATCTCTTTATTTTCATTCCTTATGAGGTATGACATTACTTTAGCCATAAATCTCGCGCCAAAATCTTTAAAGGCTAAAGTGGGTCCATGAAATAACTCAAGAATATATTTGTTTTCATCCAACTGCGCTAAAGGGGCATCAAATGATATAGCTTCAGATAAAATATTTTTAATATCCCCGTGAGGTATGTCCTCTTCCAGAAAAATTTTTGCTGCTTCAAAAGCAATTTCATGAAAAGATTTTGACTGCAGATTTTTAATGAAAGAGGCTTTCAGTTTTGGAATTTCATATGGCATAAATAAACCGCCGTCATCGGCAATACCTTTTAAAACCGCATCCTTAAATGAAACTGAAACTGTTTTATTATTTGTACTGTAGAATTTCATATAATATTATTTTCTTCTTACTCGCAATCTTAATCAGGTTCAATGCAAGTATGATTAAAAGTTAAGAGCAAGATTGAGACTAATCAAGCACTCTTGGCCCCTGTGGATTTATTTTGGAAATATAAAGGTCACTTCCTATCTCAAGCATACTAAGAGCCTTCTGCATTGCTTCACCCGCCTCTCCGGCAATACTATTGGATGTACTTAAAGCAAAAATAGATGGCCCGGATCCGGAAATGCTGCATCCAAGTGCGCCTGCCTTAATTGCGGCCTCTTTAACTTCATCAAAACCGGGAATTAAAATAGAACGGATAGGTTCAATAATAACATCCTGCAGAGACCGGCCAATGAGACTATAATCATTCTGCATTAGTCCGGCTACAAGCCCTGCCACATTTCCCCATTGTTTAACCGCATCAGAAAGTAATATCTGTTTGCGCAAAATTTTCCGGGTATCGGCTGTGTTAATCTCAATATGAGGGTGGACAATAGTTGAATAAAGATTTTCCGGAGTATCAATGCTTATAACATCAAGGGGTGAAATACTTCTTACTATTATAAAACCTCCAAACAGGCATGCAGCCACATTATCTGCATGGGGACTGCCGCCGCAGGTAAGTTTTTCTCCTTCAAGAGCAAAAGGAAGCAGTTCACTTCTACTTAACGGCCTTCCCAATAATTCGTTAAAAGCAAAAACACTGGCAACAGCACTGGCAGCACTAGAACCAAGTCCGCTGCCCAAAGCCATTTTTTTATGAAGTTCCATTTCCAATCCCTTGGGGTATTGCAAATACTCCATAAGAGCAAGAAGTGAAACCCCCGCCGTGTTTTTTTCCGGCAGAAGCGGAAGTCTTCCTTCATCACCTGTAATTTTGGTTATTCTTAAACCGGGGGTATCACTTATTCTCAAAACTATTTCATCACCGGGGTAATCGATAGCAAAACCAAGTATATCAAATCCGCAGCTAACATTTGTTACAGATGCAGGGGCAAATACTTTTATTTCTTCTTTTGTTGTTTTGCTAAAGCCTTCATCATCAAGGTTTAAGGCCTGGTCTGCCGTTTCTTTTTGCTTCATAAAACTTTCTGTTTATTTAATATATCCCTTTGCCTTTAATAATTCACCGCATAAAATAGCTCCACCGGCGGCACCTCTAACGGTATTATGAGAAAGCACTATAAATTTAAAATCGAACAAGGAATCTTCCCGCAGCCTGCCGACAGCCACAGCCATTGCTTTATCTAAATTCCTGTGAATTCTCGGCTGTGGATATTTATCTTCTTCAAAATAATGAATCACCTTTTCAGGCGCCATTGGGAGATTTAATTTCTGAGGTTCGCCGGCAAATGAAGCCCATACTTTTTTAATTTCTTCAACTGAAGTTTTCTTTTTTAATTTCACCTGTATGCATTCAAGGTGTCCATCAACTACAGCCACCCTGTTGCACTGGGCGCTTATCTTAATTTCTGTATTTTTAATTTCCTTACCATTAAACTTACCAAGAATTTTTAATGGTTCAGATTCCATTTTTCCTTCTTCGCCGCCAATGAAAGGAATTACATTATCAATAATATCAAGACTGGAAACCCCCGGATAACCGGCTCCTGATAAAGCCTGAAGTGTAACAACATTAACCGCTTCAAGTCCGAATGCATCATCAAGTGGTTTTAATGCAAGCGCCATCCCTATTGTAGAACAGTTTGGATTAGTTATTATACAGCCTTTATAACTTTGAGTTTTAATTAAATCAAGATGATCTGCATTTATTTCGGGAATAAGCAGAGGAACATCCTTATCCATCCTGTGATTTTTAGAATTTGAAACAACATAATATCCTGCATTTGCAAATTCAGTTTCAACTTCACCGGCAATACCTGAATCCAGGCCAGAAAATGCAATCTTACAATTCAAATCGGGCGTACAATTTTTAACTACCATATTACCAATTTTTTCGGGAAGTGGGGTAGATAAAACCCAGTTAGCCGCATCCTTATATTTTTTTCCGGCTGATCTTTCAGAAGCAGCCACTTCAGTAATTTCAAACCACGGGTGGTCTGCTAATAGTGCTATAAATTTTTGTCCAACGCTGCCTGTTGCACCTAATACCCCTACAGGGATTTTATTCTCTGCCATGTTATTACTCTGGTTTTGTTTATAGATTATTTTTCAAAGTCAAAAGGTTAAAGATTAAAAATTAATAAAAACTTTTTAAACTAACTTAAATAATTCGCTATTCTTATAATATCGGCAAAAACTCCGGCTGCTGTTACATCAGCACCGGCACCGGGGCCTTTAATAACTATAGGCCTTGCCTGGTAATGTAAAGTTGTAAGAGCTAATATATTATCATTTGCAGAAAGGGAATAGAACGGATGGTCCTGCCCAACCTCCTGAAGTGAAATATCTGCATGGCCATTTTCCAATTTAGCCATATATCTCAATACTTTACCTTCAGATTCCAGTTTCTTTCTCCTGTTTTCAAATTCTTCATCATAAGATTTCAGCTTTTCAAAAAACTCATCAACCGAACCTGCATTAGCGGCGGCAGGGGGAACAAGATTCTGAATAGTCATATCACTTAATTCCATTTTCATACCAACTTCACGGGCAAGAACCAGCAGTTTTCTTGCTACATCCATACCATTCAGGTCCTCCCTTGGATCCGGTTCAGTGTAGCCCTTCTGCCTGGCTTCTTTTACTACACCGCTAAAATGGTTTTCAGCCGATACAGTATTAAAAATAAAACTAAGGGTTCCCGATAGAACACCTTCAATTTTAAAGACTCTGTCGCCGCTTGATACAAGATCTTTAATTGTGCCTATTATAGGTAATCCTGCGCCTACATTTGTTTCATATAAAAATCTTACATTATGTTTTAATGCAGTTTCTCTAAGCTGAAGGTAAAATTCATAGCTGCGTGAATTTGCTTTTTTATTAGGTGTAACAATAGAAACACTTGAGTTTAATACACTAAGATAAAAATCAACAAGATTTTCGCTTGCTGTGCAATCGGCAAAAATACTATAAGGTAAATTAAGTTTATTCATCCTGTCGATAAATAAATGAAGATCAGTCTTTTCACCCCTGCTGTTAAGGTCTTCCTTCCAGTTGCCCGGGTCAATACCATTTTCATCAATCAGCATTTTCCGTGAATTAGCAAGACCGATTACTCTAATGCTTAAAGAATATTCCTTCTGAAGGAATTCAACCTGATTCTGGATTTGTTTTAAAAGGGTGCCGCCTATTAGTCCGACTCCCACCACAAAAATATTAACTGTTTTGGTAATAGATAAAAAGAAAGCATCGTGCAAGGCGGTTAATGCTTTCGTTTGATTTGCCTTTGAAATTACTGCCGAGATATTTAATTCAGAAGAACCCTGTGCTATTGCAACAATATTAATACCATTCCTGCCCAGCGCCTGAAAAATTCTTCCTGAAATGCCGGGTGTTTCCCGCATATTTTCTCCCACTACAGCAATTATGGAGAGATTATTCTCAACGTGAACCTGATTAACAAGTTTTTCTTTTATCTCAAAACGTAATTCATGCTCAATAGCTTTTTTAGCTGATGCAGCAAACCCGGGCAAAACTGCAATACAAAGTGAATGTTCAGATGATGCCTGCGTAATCAGAATTACATTTATTGAATGAACAGCCAGTGCTCCAAAAATTCTCTGGGCTATTCCTGTTACTCCAACCATTCCGCTTCCCTGTATGGTTAACAGTGCAATTTCATCAATTGAAGAAATTCCTTTAATCAGGAAACTATTGGATGAAGATTTACTGCTAACAAGTGATCCTTCAAAATCAGGATTAAATGTATTCTTTATCCTGATTGGTATTCTTTTGTTTAAAGCAGGCTGCATAGTTGGGGGATGAATAACCTTAGCCCCAAAATGTGAAAGCTCCATTGCTTCTTCATATGTAAGGCTGGGTATTGAAAAAGCTTTTTTTACTTTTCTGGGATCGGCAGTAAGAACACCATCAACATCTGACCATATCTCAATTTCTTCCGCTTCCAAAGCAGCAGCAAAAATTGATGCAGTATAGTCAGAACCTCCTCTGCCTAAGGTTGTAGTCTCTTCATTTGATGTAGAACCTATGAACCCGGTTATTGCCTGTATTAAATTGTGTTTACTAAAATGAGATTTAATCTGGTCATTGGTTATTTCAAAATTTACTTTTGCACTGCCAAAACTTTCGTCAGTTTTTATTACAGTGCGCGAATCCAGGTATTCGCACTCAACGCCCCGGTCCTTCATTGCTTCACTAATTATATAAGCTGAGAATCTTTCTCCAAAACTCATTATAAAATCAAGTGTCCTTGCAGAAAGTTCTTTTACCAGGTAAACACCATGAAGTACATCCTCCAGTTCATTTAAATTTAACTTAAGGTTGGCAAGTACTCGGCTTTGGCTTTTAACTGAAATAAGTTCTTTTGCAGTTTGAATATGGCGTGTTTCTATTTTTTGGAAAAGTGTTTCATAACTGCCTGAGCCGCGGGCAGCCTGCTGGCTGACTTTTATTAACTCGTCAGTTATACCATGAAAAGCTGAAAAGATTACAGCAACATTACCATTGTCCTGGTAAGATTTTTTTATAATATTAATTACATTCTTTATTCTTTCAGAATCTCCAACCGAAGAACCGCCGAACTTCAGAACTTTCATTATTTTCCCTTATTCAGTAATGATAAAAAAAAGCCGGCTACATCTCTGAAGCCGGCTTTTGTATTTTTTAATCTCTATCTATACTTACAACCAGACTTCAGCGTAATTCTCACCCATAGGTGTAGTAGTAGTGCACTTTGTAGTTGAAGTAAGGTTATATGTAAAGGTTATATTCTTCATAACAATTGTCAACAAAAGTAAGATTTAATTATTTGTTTGTCAATAAAATAATTATTTCGATAGAATTACTATCGGACAACTTTTCCGGTATGTTTAGCCGCAAACATGAATAATCAGAAAATAGAATAAGTATACAGCAGAAAAATCTTCATTATTAGCCTCTTCACTAATAAGAGATTTGCCTGGACAGAGTTTATTAATAAACCCGGTACAGTTCAGTGCCTCAAAAAATACAACAAGACTTTATACAAAGATACTATTCAGAATAAACTTTACGCAGAGCCAGCAGCATTATCCGGGATATGATGATGAACTAGCCAGGCATAGTGTAATAAATTATGAAGCGGCAAAATACCGGGAAAAAGAATAAAGCAGGCTGGGCCAAAAAAGGTAATGGCAGGGATGGGGATGGCAACAATATAGCAAATGGAACATACCTGTATAAGATAATAGTAAACTCAATAGACGGAGAGTTTAATAGTTCAGTTCTGGGTAAAATGGCTGTAATAAGGTAAGAATATACCCTCCGGACAGGTTTTTATTGGAATATTCATATTTATGTCATAAAAACCGGGTTTTACTTTCACTATTTGACTTGACAAAATGGTTACTACTTAACTAAATTAACACAACATTTTCGGAGGATTATAAGGGATTTTTGCTACAGGAGTTAAAGTTATGGAAGTACCAAATTTTAGTGTTAATTATTATCCTTCTATAGCTTAAATTTAACATAAAAAAAATAAATGAATAGCAAAGTCTCTTTAATACTTCTTTTCTTAGCAGCAACTGCATTAATTTTCCCTAAAGATGATATTAAGATAATTTCATCGGACAGGAATGCGCTTGTAATAGAATATACCCCAATCTATACGGATACCACCCGGGAGATAATAGATAACCAGGAATTTATAAAAGTTGATATATTAACCGGATTGGTCTCAGAGACCCTGACCCCCGGTACCCCTGTAATTCCTCAAAAGATTATAAATATAGGTGTCCCTTCAGAATATGGAAATACAGTTCAGCTCTTAAGCAGTACATATAAAGAGATAAAGGGGAAAGTTAAACCTATAGCTTTAACCGGGAATTCAAAAAAGCCGAAATACGAAATAAGCCCTGAATACTATAACAATGAGAAAAAATCAGAGGAACTTGTAACCTTTGGAGAGTATGGGCTAATAAGAGATTTGCCTGTACAGAGTTTATTAATAAACCCGGTACAGTTCAGTGCCTCAAAAAATACAATAAGACTTTATACAAAGATACTATTCAGAATAAATTTTACGCAGAGCCAGCATCATTCCCCGGGATATGATGATGAACTAGCCAGGCATAGTGTAATAAATTATGAAGCGGCAAAATACTGGGGGAAAAGAATAAAGCTGTCGGGGCCAAAAAAAATAACGGCAGAAAACAGTGTGCTGTCATCAGGGAAATGGGTAAGGGTTGAGGCGCCGTCAGAAGGTATTTATAAGATAACAGGCACAATGCTTAAATCATATGGCTTTGATTTAAGTAACCTGCATCCGGGAAGAATTAAAATATATAATAACGGCGGAAAGATGCTGCCGGAGAATATAGATGCTCCCCGTCCATCAGACCTTGCAGAGATAGCTGTAGAGGTAATAGGCGGAGAAGATGGAATATTTAATGAATCAGATTATATACTGTTTTATGGAAGAGGAATAAATTTCTGGGATGTTGATACATCGGATAATACTTTAAAGAGATTTTTTAATTTATACTCAAAAGAAAATTATTACTGGATAACTGTATCAGGTAGTAATGATGGGAAAAGAATAGGCACTAAAGCAGGAATAAATGAAACACCGCAGTATACTCAAACAACTACAGCAGCATTTGCCGACTGGGAAGAAGATCTGATAAACATTGGTCAGACAGGTAGAGTTTTCCTGGGTGATGAGTTTTCTACTTCAACAAGATCAAAGACATATGCCAACAGCCTTAACGGCAGAGATGCCTCTTTCCCAATTGCATATAAAGTCCATCTTGTTGGTGCTACTTTAAGCGGAAGTGACAGCATTAAAGTATTAGAGAACGAAAGGCTGATTCGCTCTCAGTTAATTCCGGGATATGGCAGTTCTTACACATATCCTGAACATGCTGTAGGAAGGGAATATACTCTTACCGGTACTTACGAGGGAGCTTTGCAGGATAACAGAAGTTTGTTGAAACTTAATTTTTCACCCGGCGGATCAAACTCAAAAGCTTATATAAACTATTTTGAAATCAGTTATGAGAAAGAGCTAAGAGTTTTTGATGATTATCTTGTATTCTTTTCAAAAAGCAGGGATGGGATTGCAGAATACCAGATAAGAGAATTCAGCAACAGCAATTCTAAGGTATATGATGTTACACAATACAATGATGTTAAACTAATAACCAACCCGGTTATACATAGTATGGGAGAATTAAGGTTCCGGGTAAATGAATCATCTGAGGCCCTTTCTAAATATATAGCATTTGGACTTGATAATTATGCTTTCCTTAGTCCGGCAAATCCTGTTGAAGTATCAAACTCAAACCTTCATGGCATAAACCCAGGCGCAAAATATATAATAGTAACTCATAAAACTTTTAATGAAGCAGCGCAGAGGCTGAAGAATTACAGGCAGAACGAGGCGAAGATAAGGTATCCGTCAATTGTAGTAGATGTAGATGAAATATATAACGAGTTTGGCGGGGGTTTAAAAGATCCTGGAGCTATACGTGATTTTCTAAAATATGCCTATGATAACTGGCAGATTAGACCCGAGTATGTACTTTTCTTTGGGTTGGGTACTTATGATTATAAAAATATAGAGAACACAAATAATAATTTTATTCCTACATGGCAGTCACCAAATTTTGTTGATCATTTAGTCTCATATCCGTCAGATGATTTTTTTGTAAAAGTTTCAGGAACTGATAATAAAATTGATCTTGCACCGGGAAGAATTACAAACAGGTCTGCGTCTGATGCCGATTTAATTGTTGATAAAATTATCAGATATGAAAAAAACAATGATACCGATTTATGGCGCAATCTTATTACCTTAGTATCAGATGACGGCGTTACATTAGACGGATATGAAGGGGCGGAGCATACTGCACCAAATGAAATTTTAGCGCGCACTTATTTCCCCAGGTCTTTTGATTTTAATAAAGTATATGCGGCCCAGTATCCGTTCCAGCCCACAAGCGCAGGGGATAGAAAACCACTGGCTTCCGAAGCAATTATAAAAGCCATTAACGATGGAACTGTACTTGTTAATTATATTGGTCATGGTAATCCCAATGTTTGGGCACATGAATATATTTTTGAAAGACAGGTAACCATACCAAGATTAACTAATGACAAGTATTTCTTCTTAACTGCGGTAACCTGTGATTTTGGTTTATTTGATAATCCCGGAGAACGAAGCAGTGCTGAGGATTTACTGTTTTTACCTAATTCAGGTTCTATTGGCGCTTTTACTGCAACAAGGCCCGTATATTCAGGTCCGAACCATACACTAATATACAGGTTTATCAGTAAGTATTTTTCAGGTAAGGATAGTTTAAATCTATCATACCCGGTTGGGTACGTTAACTTTTTAACAAAACAGGAACTGTTTTCCACTAATGAACAAAAATATTTCATCTTCGGAGACCCCCTGTTAAGGATAAACTTCCCTCAATATAATGCAGAAATAGATTCAATAAATGGACAGTCACCATCTGCAGCTAATATCCAGGTAAAAGCATTAGGAAGTACAAATATCAGCGGCCGGATAATGAGGCCTGATGCTTCAATCTGGTCAGATTTTAATGGAGAGGGAATTCTAACTGTTTTTGATTCACAAAGAGATGTGCATCTTGATCAGATAAATATGAATATGCAGGCTCAGGGGGGAGTAATATTCAGGGGAAGAGTATCAGTAACTAACGGCAGTTTCTCGGCAAATTTTATAGTGCCGAAAGATATATCCTATGACAATAAAAATGGTAAAATAGTAATGTACTTCTATGGTAACGGAATAGACGGACTGGGATATACAAATAACATAATAGTTGGCGGAACAGATGAGACAGTAGTAAACGACGGGAAAGGCCCGGATGTTGAAATATATTTTGATGACACATCATTTGAGGATTCATACCTGATAAATCCGAATTCCGAACTGATAGTAAAACTGAGTGATGAAACAGGATTAAACACAACAGGCACCGGAGTAGGCCATAAACTGGAAGGAATACTGAACGAGAAGGAAAATGCACCGATAGACTTTACGAATTACTTTAAGGGAGACCTGAACAGCGGTGGAAAATCGGGAGAGATAAATTACCGGTTTAATAATCTTGAACAGGGAGAATATAAACTTCAGGTAAAGGCATGGGATGTATTTAATAATTTTACAGAAGAAACAACATACTTTAGTGTAGTAAACGGGGATGAACTGGTAATAAGGGATGTATATAATTATCCAAACCCTTTTACAACAAATACAACATTCACATTCCAGATGAATATAGACCGAGATATAGATGTACGTGTAAAGGTATATACAATAGCAGGCAGACTGATAAGAGAGATAGAAAGAGTAAATATAAGAGAAAAGTTTGTGAAGGTAGACTGGGACGGCAGGGATGGGGATGGCAATAATATAGCAAATGGAACATACCTGTATAAGATAATAGTAAACTCAGTAGACGGAGAATTCAATAGTTCAGTTCTCGGTAAAATGGCTGTTATAAGGTAATTCAGTACCACCGCAGCAAGAATTTAATTCAAGTTTTAGGTATTTTCGCATTTTCAAGCAAGATATAGAAATAAAACATTCATTGGAGGAATAAAATGAAAATAATTCTCAGGCTTTTGATGATCAGCATGGTGTTTGCGGTAGGTCAAAAAGCTACGTATGCACAGGGCGAAGCTGCTGTTGCGTTTTTGCTCTTAGCACCTGACTCAAGAGCCGGCGGTATTGGTGAATCGGGCGCAGGTTTGGCCGATAACTCTGCCGCTATATTCTGGAATCCTGCAGGTATTGCTTTCCAGTCAGGAACAGAAGTTAGTATAACACATAGTAATTGGCTTCCCCAATTTAAATTGGATCTGTTTTATGATTATCTGACATACAGACAATATATAGAGGAGATTGATGGCAGTGTAACAGCAAGTGTTACTTATATGAACTTTGGAGAGTTTATTTATACAGATGAATCTGGGCCTGATCCCAGAGGTACTTTCAGGTCTTTTGATGCTGCTCTTACCTTGGGGTATGCAACAAAACTTTCAAACGACTGGGGTATAGGCACTAACTTCAGAATAATTCACAGTCGTCTTTCTGGTGAGAACATAAAGGTTGGTACCCAGGAAGGTAAGGGAGTTGCTACATCGGTTAGTTTTGATATAGCTGCTATGTGGAGGCCTGAAAAATTTGTTCTTCCTCTTATTGATGAAGATATTGGCGGAAAAATAAGTATTGGTGCTAATCTTAGTAACCTTGGCCCTAAAATTTATTATATCAACCAGTCACAGGCAGATCCGATTCCAACTAACTTCAGGCTCGGTTTTGCTTATAAAGTACTTGATGATGATTTCAATTCATTAATATATACTCTTGATTTCAGCAAACTTCTGGTAAGTAAAACCAATATTGATTCTGCAGCAGGTATTTATGAAGCATCTTCCAAAGAATGGTATGAAGCTGTATTTTCTGCATGGGGCGATAAACCCATGAGTGAAGAATTAAGAGATATTGTTACTTCAATGGGGCTGGAATATTGGTATGGAACTCCGGGTGATTTTTTGTTTGCATTAAGAACAGGATTTTTCTATGAAGATCCTTCTTACGGCAACAGAAAGTTTGTTACTTTCGGCGCAGGTATAAGATATGATATTTACGGATTTGATTTCAGTTATATAACTACTTCTGTATTTAAAAACGGTGAAAATCATCCCCTTTCTGATACATTACGATTTACAGTTTTAATTGGCTGGGGCGCTGTTCCCGAAAGTACAAGGGGCTTACCCCGGGGGATTTAAATCTTAAATTATGAAAAAAAATATTTTATCCTTTTTTCTCCTTTTTATTAGTTTGGGCAGTTTATCTGCCCAAACATTTGTTGGTAAAATCAATCCCTATGCTTCAGGAGAAAAGTTAAACATTTCAGCTCAGGATACTTTAAAAATTCTTGCAGTTATGGTTAACTTTCAGCAGGACAGGGATGAAACAACTTTCGGTAATGGAAAGTTCGGCTCAATTTATTCCGTCGATTACGGCGATTCTATTATTGATCCTTTGCCGCATGACAAGGACTATTTTGAAGCTCATCTGGAATTTGTGAAAAATTATTTTACAAAAGTATCCAACGGTCATCTTAATATAGCATACTCTGTTTTACCAGATACTTTTTCTGTTTCTAAAACAATGAGAAACTATTCACCAGCCGGAAATTCAGACGATTTTACGCCGCTGGCAGAATTTTCTAAAGAAGTATGGGGTATTGCCTCATCTATGTATCCGGATTTTAACTTTAGCGGCTATGATGTTTTTATAATCTTTCATGCAGGTGCAGGAAGAGATGTTACACTTCCGGGCAGCCTGGGGAATGAAAGAGACCTTCCTTCGGTATATCTTGGACTTAAGGCTTTAACAAATATTTATGGTTCCGGCTTTACTGGTTTTCCGGTTGCAGGCGGATTTAATATTACTAACAGCATGATAATGCCGGAAACTGAAAGCAGGGAATTGACTTCATTAAATGAAACTTTCCTGTTTGAACTTTCAATTAATGGGCTTCTGGCTGCAAGTATTGCCAGTCATCTTGGTTTACCCGACCTTTTTGATACAAGGACAGGCTTAAGCGCTATCGGCAGATTCGGCCTGATGGATGGACAAGCAATATTCGCTTATAACGGCCTTTTCCCGCCTGAACCGTCTGCATGGGAAAAAATTTATCTGGGTTGGGCTGAGCCATACACATTAGCCCCCGGCAGTTACAATATAAATCTCGCAAGCCGTCTGGCTGCTGCTGTAAATGATACTATAATTTTAAAGGTGCCTATTAATTCTTCGGAATATTATTTGATTGAGAACAGGCAGAGGGATGTTGGAAACAATGGTGCACAGATTACCTATATTATTAATGGTAATGCGCAAACAAGAACATTTTTAAAAGATACCACAGGCTTTTATAGTTACGATATAGATTCCCTTAACGGAGTTATTACTGATGTTGATGAATTTGACTGGGCACTGCCCGGAAACGGTATCCTGATCTGGCATATTGATGAAAATATTATTAACAATAAGATTGCTGATAATACAATTAACGTTGATAAAAAGAACCGCGGTGTAGACCTGGAAGAGGCTGATGGTGTACAGGATATAGGTGAAACATTTTTTAACATCTTCGGCGAAGAAGTAGTTGCAGAAGGCGGGCAGGAAGATATGTGGTATGCCGGCAATGAATCCGAATTATTTACCAACAGGTTTTCTAAAGATACAAGGCCAAATACAAATTCAAATGCAGGTGCTAACAGCTTAATTACTATAAGTAATTTTTCAGATATTGCTGATAAGATGAGTTTTAGAGTAAGTTACGGAGATTCAATTATTACACCGATATATACAACAATAATAGATAATTCAGGTGAAATAAAAAGTTTAAGCCATAACCCCGGCATGTCTTTTAGTATTGTTGCTGATTCCCGTTTAATGATTGTAACAAATACTGAAACCATATCTCTAAATAATTTCACTGATTTTAAAACAGCTTCATTCTCTGTAAACGGAGTTATGCAAATTCTTGGTGCTTCAGGAAATGAAGTGAAAATATATACCCCCGGCCAGCAGGATGTTGTAGGAATCATCCACTTATCTGATATAGAGACTGTAAGTGCTGCACCGGTTGTAAGGACAAAATCGGGCGGGGAAATAGAATTATTAATCGGAACATCATCCGGCAGAGTACTTATTTATTCACTTAATCCTTCTGTTGTACTTAAGGATTTGTTAAAGTTTTCTGATAACCCTATTATAAAAGTTGCCGCCACTCCCGGTTCTATAGTGGCGTCTACAGCCGATCAGGTTTTCCAGGATCTAACCGGTACTGCAACTACACATCAGGAGCCAATCCGCGATTTAGTTATAATTGAAAAAGGAGATAATGTTACTAAGGTTGTTCTTCATAAAAACAACAAATTTATTATTGAGGAACCTGGTATTGTAAACGATTTTATAATACAAAATTCTGATACTATAAATTCTATTTCTGTTGCAGATGTAAAGAATAACGGTAATAATTATATTTTGTTTGCTAACGGAATAAATCTGGAGGTAAGGAACCTGCACGGTGCTTCTGCCGAAAACTTCCCGTTTACTGATCCGTTGGGAATTGGTTTTGCGGGTACACCACTGGCCGCAGATTTTGAAGGGGACAACAAAGCAGAAATAATTACTTATACTAAAGATGGAAGAATTTTTGCTATTGACGGCGGAACTGGTAAAGTTGTAAATGGTTTCCCAATTTCAACTGGTGCTGAATTAGCTTCAGTTCCGGTATTGTTTAATTACCAGGGACAGACCTCTTTAGCGGCAGTTGATGTTAAAAATAATTTTTATGCATGGATAATTGGTGCTGATCAGGGTAATTTAATCTGGGCTGAGGAGAATGGGAACAATATGAACTCTTCATTCGTCCCGGCAGCGGAAAGTACCGGTTTTATAAATGAATTTTTCCCTTCAGCCAAAGTTTATAATTATCCAAATCCTGTATATGAATCAGCAACCGCTATCCGTTATTATGTTTCTGAAGATTCAGATATAAATATTAAAATATTTGATCTGGCAGGTGACTTCGTTGCAGAGCTAAATGATTATGCATCTGGTGGTTTTGATAAAGAAACTACATGGAATGTAAGTGATGTACAAAGCGGGGTTTATTTTGCAAGGGTTGAAGCAACTTCTGTAAACGGCAAATCGGAAAGTAACATAATTAAAATTGCAGTAGTTAAATAGTGGAGAAAGATTATTCCTGATGTTTCATGCAAATCCCTTAGCGGTATTGATTTTACCGCTAAGGGCACTTTTGCTGCATCTGGAAATCATTTTCAATTAACTTTTCTTTAACTTAATACATTAACCAGGTACTTAATTTAAAATGAAAAAATTCCTTTTTTTTATAATCATAACAATAACTTCTTTTACAACAATAAAAGCTCAGTTTACGGAGTTCCACCCGGAGCTTGACTGGTATACCATTAAAGGTGAACATGTTAAAGTGCACTATCATGAAGGCGCCGAACGTACCGCACGGGTAATTGCCAAAATTGCCGATGAAGTATGGGGACCCATTACTTCTCTTTATGAATATGAACCGGAAGAAGTCCATTATATTGTAAAAGATATAGATGATTATTCCAACGGGGCGACTTATTTTTTTGATAATAAAATAGAAATATGGACAAGTGCTCTCGATTTTGATTTACGCGGTACTCATAACTGGCTGCGGAATGTTATCTCTCATGAGTTTACACACATGGTTCAGATACAAGCCGCTATGAAAGCAACCCGTACTCTTCCTGCCGTTTTTCTGCAAATGTTAAACTATGAAGATGAACGTCGTCCTGATATTTTATACGGCTTCCCGAACTTTATTGTATCTTATCCTCTTGCAACTATCAATATGCCCGCATGGTTTGCCGAAGGTACTGCTCAATATATGCGTACTGAATTGGATTATGAAAGGTGGGATACTCACCGGGATATGATCCTCCGTTCCTATGCTATTGACGGCAATATGCTTACCTGGAATGAAATGGGTGTATTCGGCAAAACAAGCCTCGGAAATGAATCAATTTATAACTCGGGATATGCTTTAACAAGATATATTGCTCAGAAATATGGTGAAGATAAATTAAGGGAGATAACAAAAGCATTAGGCAAGTTGAAGAACTTTACAATTGATGCAGCTTTTAAAGATGTTCTTGGAAAAGACGGAGATGAAATTTATAATGAATGGAAGTCTTATGTTACTTCCGATTACAGGAAAAGAATGGAACCGGTTCTTTCTAACAGGGTTGAAGGTGAAATGATAGCCAAATTAGGGTTTGGTAATTTTTATCCTGTCTTTTCTCCTGACGGTTCAAAATTTATTTATATATCAAATAAGTATTCCGATTATTTCGGTCTCGCAGGAATTTATCTTTACGATTTTGCAACAAAAGAAGAAAAACTCCTTATTGAAAATGTACGTTCAACAATTAGCTGGGTACCCGGTTCAAACAAAATTATTTATGCAAAAATTGATGACGATAATCCCAACTGGTATAATGTTCATGATCTGTATGTTTATGATATTGACGAAGATGAAGAAACCCGTTTAACCTATAATATCCGTGCCAACCAGCCTTCAGTCTCGCATGACGGCAGCAAAGTAGTTTTTCTTTTCCAGAAAGATGGAACAACAAATCTTGGTACAGTAAATATTAATTTAAAGGATTCTGATAAAGCAGAAAACTTAGTGCAGTTAACTCAGTTTGCCGATGGGGAACAGGTCTATAATCCTGTTTTTTCTAATGATGATTCCTATATTGTTTTTGATTACTCATATCATCATACAAGAGATATTGCAAGAATAAATATTGACGGCAGCGGGTATACAAATCTGATCAGTACCGATAAGGATGAACGTAACCCGGTATTTGACAGCGATGGAAACCTCATCTATGCTTCAGATGAATCCGGTATTTTTAATATTTACAGGTATAACCTAAACTCGAAGAAAAAAGACAGGCTTACCAATGTAGCAGGCGGCGCATTTATGCCCTCAATATCTCCTAATGGTGATATTCTGTATGCGGGATATACTTCCGGCGGTTATAAAATATTTCACATAACCGGAAATGAACAGATAAAGGTAGACAATAGTAAGCAGTATGTATGGCAGAATAACCCTCCTCTTGCTGTAAATAATTCTAAAGGAGATATGGATCAGTTTGATGTTAACAAGCTGGCTGATTTTAATGATAGAAATTATCCTGTGTATGAAGAAGAAAGATATTCAGGATCCTTTACAAAACTTACTTTTTTCCCTCTGCTAAGGTTTGATAATTATAATACGGAAAACTCATTTATTGAAAAGATTAAACCAGGATTATATGTTTCATCGAATGATATGCTTAACCGTTATTCAATTTTTGCGGGTGCAGCAATAAATACCAAACTCGAAAGAGATTTATTCCTGATCTTTGAATACAGAAACAAGCTGCCTTTATTGTTTGATCTTGGATTAAAACCTGAAATGTCTCTTGAACTGTATAATATCAGCAGGGAAGCTGATGTTGATGTAAACTTTTTTGCTGATACAGTTGATGGCGAAATAAGATATGATTACTCTGTTCCAACTGATGTTACATACAATTTGTTTGAAGTGGACCTTGTAGCTAAACACATGATATTCAGCAGGAATCAGAATCTTGAGTTTAGATTTATTTTCAGCCGTTATACAGCCACATTAGGAAGTTTCCTATTGCCGGACAATAATGGGCTTTACCCGTCAACAAATGATACTTATTTAATAGGAAGGAATTTCCAGTTAAAATATACACTGGATGCACTCCTTCCGTATCTTGATTCTGAAATAAATCCCGTAGGAGCAAAAGTAGATTTAACATATAACTATGAGTTTAATAAGTTTAACGAAGAGGGTGAATATGTAATTGAAGATGGGATTTTAATTCCTCAGTATGATAACTTCAATTTTCACAGACTGGAATTAAACACCAGTCTTCACATACCTGTATTGCCAAGGCATACCCTATCTGCACAGGTGCGTGCAGGAACAATATTCGGTCCGCAGGTTCCTGATTTCTTTGATTTTTACCTTGGCGGATTAATTGGAATGAAAGCTTATCCTTTTTATGCTATAAGCGGAAATGAAATAGCCTGGCTTAATCTTACATACCGTTTCCCACTCTTCAGAAATATAGATACCCGGTTTGGTCATGTTTATGTTGATAAAATATTTATGTCGGTATATGGTGATATTGGAAATGCTTGGAACGGTGATATTCCAAAACTTGATGAATTCAAAAAAGGTGCAGGTGCCGAACTTCGTATCCAGATGAATTCCTATTATTTATTCCCAACACAGGTGTTCGTTAATGCTGCCTATGGATTTGATCAGTTCCAGAGGGAAGTAAGAGATGAACTTGTTACTTATGGTAAAGAGTGGACCTTTTATGGCGGCATTTTATTCGGCTTTGATTTCTAAATTGTGGACGAAACCTGGCAGGTCTTCTTGAGTTTAATGTACATATTCATATTGAATAAAGGTGCTTAAAATGTCAAATAATATTTTTATAAAGACACTTGTTTTGTTCTTATCCCTGGCTTACTCACTTTCATTTGCACAGCAAAGTGAAAATCTTCAGCTAACCGGAAGTCTTGCTG
>JAWOJF010000177.1:0-4369 GCA_046481785.1 Ignavibacteriaceae bacterium
ATAACATACCGCCATAACTAACTCCCTCATCGGTTAGACTATTATTAGTTTTATCCTGGGAAAAATACAGGAAGGGGATGGTTAGAAAAATTGCAGCAGTAAGAAGATATTTAATCATTACCTTTTACAATGTTTACTTTCGGCATTGTTTATCTTTTTTGTACACATATTACAAATTTTAGGTATGATACCTTGTGATAAAGCATGATTTTGAGCATATATATAATCTAAATCATTCGCACCCATGGTAATTACAGGGTCATAAATTAACAATGATCAATGAACAATTAACAATTCCCTAAACGGGCTTAAACATTTTTCCATTTGCGGGAAGGGATATAACATACCCCTTCATACTTCCTAAAATTAAGGATTGATCAAAAACAAAGATATTTTTCTTGCACTCAAAGTCCTGATAAGCTAATTTGCAAAGCATTCTTTCATAAATTTAAGTATAACATTAACAGTACTGTTGACTTTGAAATCACCAAAATATAAACTAATGAAAAGAACAAAAATTCTGCTTCTCTTTTTAGCATCCGTTGCTATATCATATTTTATATTCAGGAATTTTTATATAGAAACCCATAGTCTGGGTGGATTAAAGCTTACAAATGATCCTGAATCAATTGAACAAAAAGCAGCTATTCTTGCCGGGGAACTTGACTTAGATATAAACGGCGCCTCCATCAAAGCTGAACTTTCGTCCGATGAAGAAATGATTATTTATGTACAGGATAAGTTTGGCGTAAATATGGGGAATCACTATCTCCGGGATTCTCTTCCGGGGTATTTTTGGACTGCTAAATTTCAAGCCAAGGGTGTGCCCGGAGTGCGTTTTTCAAATGAATCCGGAAAAGATAAAAAATTTGAACAATACCTTGATGAAATAAAACTTAGTTATGATTCCAAAGGGAACCTGCTTCATTTTTCTCGCCCCATGGAGGATTCTGTAACTCTTCCCAAAATTTCAGGTGAAGAAGCGAAAATTATTGCAGAAGATTTTATTATGAAGTATTCTTTTCCCGGGGGTATATCATTAAAAGATACATCCATTGATAAAAAAACAAAGGGGGAGCATGTAATAGTATTAGGCTTTAATGACAAAGGTTATGATTACCGGGACATAAAAAAAATTGAACGCTCAAACCGTACTGACTATGAATTTGCATGGACCGGTGAAACCGGGTTTAAGGAGTTAAAAAAAACAATCAACATTTCGGTTGCAGGTAACCGGGTAAATTATTTTTCTTTTGATTATCAGATTGATGAAAAGTTCACTGAGAAAGCTGATACAAGCCTGTACAACATTCTTTCAAATGTACTTTTTTATATTGTTATTTTTATCCTGCTGGCAGTTATTGCTTTCAGGCGGATACGGGCATATGAAATAGGTTTCCGTCTTGCTTTTATACTTGGAATAATTTCTGCGTTATGCGTTGGGGTTGAGATATACCTGGAACTGAACACAGGCTTTACATGGGAACTGCTGGTTCCGTTAATAGCCGGGCCAATATTTCTTGGTGCCGGGGTAGTTCTGGTTTGGGCTGCAAGTGAAACAATAACAAGAGAGGTATGGAAAGAAAAGTTTATTTCAATTGACCTTGCAACCAAAGGTTATGTACTGCACTCAAAAGCAGGCAGTGCCGTTATTACAGGGATGAGTTACGGACTGCTTGCAGCTTCAGGATTTTTAATTCTGCTTAACATTTTTGAAAATTTATTAGGTGTATCTGTAGTAATAGAAAACAACGATTTCCTGAAACATTTTAATTCATTAAGCCCGGCTTTCAGTCTTTTGTTAAGGAATATCTATTCCGGGATTTTTATGGTTGGAATATTTTTTGTTTTTATTGTTTCCGGCCTGAAACGAAGATTCACCGCTCTGCCTGTACTAATTGGGTTATGCGGTTTACTTTGGGGAATTACCAATGTTGAAGATATGCAGCCTCTTTACTGGGGCATTCTGTTTGAAACTCTTCTGGGTATAACTTTTGTATTTATTTTCATTAAAACAGATGTGCTTGTTACACTTTTTACTATTATATCATATTACACAATAAACATTGCATATTCTCTTTTAACAATTGATAATGTAACCTATTCGCAGGAAGGATATGTTTTAATTGTAATCCTTCTTCTCACATTTTTGATCTCTTCAATCTCATTTTTTACAAAAGATAAAGTAACCGAGTATGATAGTATAACCCCGGCTTTTGCAAAAAATATTACTGAACGCCAACGGTTACAGCGGGAGCTTGAAATAGCCCGCGATGTTCAGATGAGTTTTCTTCCTAAAAGTATCCCTTCATTTCCGGGCATTGAGGTAGCATCAAGATGTATCCCTGCACTTGAAGTGGGGGGTGACTATTATGATTTTGTTAAGCTGAATGATAATCTATTTGGAATTATTATCGGTGATGTTTCCGGCAAAGGTACACAGGCAGCATTTTATATGACATTAACAAAAGGATTTCTTAAAGCACTATCCCGCACTTCAGAATCTCCTGCGGTTGTACTTACAAAAATGAATGAGCTGTTCTTTGAAAATGTTGAAAGAGGTACATTCATCAGTATGATATATGGAATTTTTGATAAAGAAAAGAAAATATTCAGGCTTGCGCGGGCAGGGCATAATCCTGTTATTGTTTCTGCAAAAGGGAGTAATGCCGCCAATATTGAAATGCTGAATCCAACAGGACTTGCATTAGGACTTGAGAAGGGCCCGCTGTTCAGCAAAACTATTAAGGAAATGGAAATACCTTTTGCTTTGGGTGATATTTTTATCTTTTATACCGATGGCTTTACCGAAGCAATGAACAAGCAGAAAGAGGAATTCGGCGAAGACAGACTGCGTGATATTGTTGAAAGAGTATCCAACCTGTCTGCACAGGAAATTTTAGAATACATTTTTAAATATGTAAAAGACTTTATGGGCAAAGCAAGTCAGCACGATGATATGACAATGGTAGTAGTGAAGGTGAATAATTAAAGTACTGGTAATAAACTAATATGATTTGATAAGATGAATCCTGCCCAGCGCAGCCTGAAAGGGCGAAGCCGGGATGAATTTGTTAATCTTTTCATGGTATAAAATGGTTGATTCGATCAAGGGAATTGTTAGTAGATAATATATTTGAGTAGAATTATGAATTTAGCTGAGTTAGAGCAAGCTTGTTTTTGCTATGGAAGTGAAACAAAGTATGATAGAAGCTACCTACAGTTTCTTCAAACAATAAATAGTATTTTAGATTTAAATAATGAAGAACATCGATTTGCTTTAATGAAATGGCTTAATCATTGGGGCTGTCGTCAATTTTCTAAAGAGTATCACGATTTTGCACAGAAAAAATTACATGTTTGGTATAAAGAATATGCAGATCAATTGTTTACAGTAAATAGAAATTTATGGGAATTTGGCGGTGAAGATTTGCCTATTATTCGAAATCTTTATGAATCATTATTAAATCTGGAAGCTTCTTATTATAGTCGCGGTAATAAAATAATACTTAAAAGGTTTGGTCCTACAGGTGCTGCTAAGATATTATTTGCTATCAGACCGAAGTGTTTTGCCCCTTGGGATAAAGCCATTCGTAATTATTTTGGTTATGATAAATCACCTGATTCGTATGTACTCTATATCCAAAATATAAATAATAAACTGCATTCTCTTGAACTAAATGGATTTACTTTAGCTGAATTGCCAGAAAAAATACATCGACCAAACTCTAGTGTTCCAAAAATAATTGATGAATATTTTTTTGTGACTATTCGTAATATGAGATTATAAATAAAAGTAATTGTAGTTTGTTATTATAGAAGGCCGACTATTGTCTCAGCCTCGTTGTCAAGTATAAATGATTTGTTGCAAATTTGTTTCTCGCGTTTCCACTTTCTGTATATAAATAAATCCTCCAACTTGAAACAGGTAATATGAAAAAAGACTTTAATGTAATAATTGAGAAAGATTCTGATGGATACTATGTTGCTTTTGTTTCTTCCCCGAAAGGTTGTCACACCCAAGGGAAATTGTGCCTGGAGGACCATGATAATAATTAATATCTGAATTTTTACCTCCACCGTTCAAAAACTTCATTATCTGCCCGCAACTATTGCCATTAACTAAATAAATATCCCAACATCAACCTTTCGCCTTAAATTATTTGTCATTTGAATAAATATACCTAAATTTATTCGGTACTTGTTCTTGTCTGCAAAATAATGTTCAAAAAGCATCTTGTACCGTGTGTTTTTGGAGAAATGCGTATCTGCCATTATTGAAGAAATGATAAAAAAGGGGTAATTTAAGAAATAAATTTCCAGCCTGTCTATCCAACGACGGGAATACTCAACCCAGTAAAATATAAGG
>JAWOJF010000226.1:0-2713 GCA_046481785.1 Ignavibacteriaceae bacterium
AATAAATACAAAGAAGCTATCCTGCTGAACGAAAAACTGATTACTGAATATAAAGGCCATGTTCATGAGAAAAACGGATTGATGAATTTGTTCTTCATATATTATGATGCACAGGATTATAAAAGTGCAGAACTGTCTTTAGCCCGGATAGATAAGGCTTACAGTAATAATGAAGAAGTAATGCTTGCAAACTGGCTACTTAATAAGGGAAAAGCTGATATAACCAAACCCCATGAAAGTGTTGTATCTGAGACTACTCTGCCTGTTGAATATAGTTTATCTGCAAACTATCCTAACCCATTTAACCCAAATACAATCATAAACTATAATATTCCAAATGACGGTTTTGTTTCATTAAAAATTTATGATATACTCGGCAAAGAGGTAGCTGACCTCATTAATGATGTAAGGAGCGCAGGTTCATACAATGTTGAGTTTAATGCTTCAAACCTTGCAAGCGGAGTTTATATTTACAGAATACAGGTTAATTCTAAGAACGGCGGGTATACGGCTTCTAAAAAGATGCTGCTCACTAAGTAATTTAGTATTGAGTCTTGAAATCAGAGATAAATGAAGTTAGGAATTATACAGCGGCGAATTTTCGCCGCTTTTTTAACATGGGAACAAAAGTCGTATTGCTATTTAACCCGCTCTCAATGCTCACATCTGGATTTTTTCCGTTCTCAATACTCAAATCTCAATACTTGCATCGGCTATATATGGGTTTACTCTGCTGACAACTAACGCTTCTCATCTTATCACAACATTCTCAATGCTGTGCCGTGATTTTATCCGTTAATATGGAAATTGAGATTTGCCCCGCTTTGCGGGGCATTGTGCACCCATCCGGCTTCGCAGATTTCTTATCTCAAATTACGCCGCTGGCAACTAACGCTTCTCATCTTATCACAACATTCTCAATGCTGCGCCGTGATTTTTTCCGGTCTCAGGACTCAAATCTCAATACTCATATCTGGGTTTAGTTCCGGTCTCAGGACTCATATCTCACTACTCAATACTCCCTGGTGCACCCAGGGGGACTCGAACCCCCGACCAATAGATTAAGAGTCTACTGCTCTACCAACTGAGCTATGGGTGCGGGGCAAAATTACGGATTTTGTCAAGATTTTCAAAGGTGGAAAATCCCGGTGGAAGGAGATTTTTTGAAGAAAATTTTATTCGTACAGCCGATTTTTGGTGGCAAAAGACTGATATGAATAGATAGAATTACTAATTTGATGATGGAGATGACAATATGCCTCATAGTATATTCATGTTATTGTGTATATTTTTGTTTCATCTAATAATAATGAAGTGGAAAAATGCCGGGCACAGAACATGAAGCAATTGAATTGCTGGAGCAGGTAAAAAAACTTATCAGGCACAGGAAAAGGGGTAAAAAGAAAATTGTTGGCAACGTTGAATACCACCGCAGTTTTTACTCAGCCAACCTGAAGAATGAGAGAGATATTATTATATGGCTGCCCCCCGGTTATAACGAAATTGACAGACGGTTTCCTGTCCTTTATATGCATGACGGTCAGAATATTATGGATTCCAATACTTCATTTACAAAAACCGACTGGCGCGTTGATGAAACAGTAACTGAGTTAATTAATAAAGATATGCTCCGGGAAATTATTGTTGTTGGTATTTATAACACTCCCGACCGTCTTGAAGAATACAGTGATTCTGAAAAAGGACACAGCTATATTAAATTTCTTCTTGAAGAAGTAAAACCATTTATCGATTCATCTTACAGAACACTCCCGGATAAAAATAACACAGGTGTAATGGGTTCATCCATGGGGGGATTGATTTCTTTTCTGATTGTGTGGAATCATCCCGGTATAATTTCAAAAGCAGCGGGCCTCTCAAACTCATTTCATTATGATGACAGGAAAACCATAAAAATGGTAAAAGAATATGAGGGTGAAAAAAAGGATTTTAAATTATATATAGACTCAGGTGAGGATGGGGTTGAAGAAAACCAATTAATGTTTGCTGAACTTACTCTAAAGGACTACCGGCTAGGTAAGGAACTTGATTATTATTATGATATTGGCGCACAGCATACGGAATCTGCCTGGGCAGAAAGGCTGGAACGGCCGCTGCTGTTTTTGTTTGGGAAGTAAATCTAAGGGAAAGTATTAAATGAAAAAGCTGTCTCTTTATACTATAGTTTTAGTTATCGTCTCCCTTTCTTTCAACTGCAGTCCATCTCATGAATTAATTAATCTCTCTAAAGCAAAAAATGCTGTAATTAAATATCATGCATCAGGAGAATACGATAACGATTTGCTCATGGCTGTTAATGAAGCAGAAGATAAATTTGCAGAGATAACTTTTACAGGCAGTTCAGCAGTAGTATTTGATGTTGATGAAACAGCTTTATCAAACTATGAAATTAATAAACAGCTTGATTTTGGCTATGTTGTCTCTGAATGGAATAAATGGATTGAAGAAGCCCGTGCGCCTGCAATAGAGCCGGTAAAAAACTTGTATGATTTTCTTCTTACGAAAGGCTCTAAAATTATTTTTATTACAGGCCGCACCAGTGAACAATATGAGGCTACTATAAAAAATCTTCATTCAGAAGGTTATACTGCCTTTGATACTCTTATTACCCGGTCAAAAGATGAAAAAGAATTAACGGCAGTTGAATATAAATCTTCCAAAAGGACTGAACTTACAGGCAAAGGGTATAAAATTG
>JAWOJF010000277.1:0-40515 GCA_046481785.1 Ignavibacteriaceae bacterium
AATCTGAATAAGTACCGTCAAAAGATTCCGGACCGCCGGAATTGCGCATTGCATAAGCTAAGTCCCTTTGTACATATCTTGCCATATCTCTCTCGGAAGGTTCATATTCGTAATCTGTTTCTTTTGCATGATAATAAGTAGCAGTGTAGTTAGTCCAGTTATTACCCGAATCAGCCGGAGCATTATGATGGATGCTTAAAAAAATATCCGCCCCGCTTCTATCGGCCATATATGATCTTTCTTTTAAGTCTACTGTGGCATCTGTGGAGCGTGACATAATAACAGCTGCCCCTGCTTCAAGTAAAAAATCTCTAAGTGCTAAAGCTACATTTAAATTGGCGTCCGCTTCAACTGTTATTCCCTGGTAGCCTTTATTTCTCCTGTCACTACCGCCATGCCCAGGATCTAAAAATATTTTTTTCCCTTTAAGATATGTAGAATATTTAACAATAAATTGCTTTTTCTTTTCAGGATTTCTGAACTCTGCCGGGAGCTCATAATATACTTCAGACCCGGAATAACAGCCTGCCAGGGCTAATCCTGTTATGATAAGCAAAACTAATTTCAAATCAGCCTCCGGACTCTTCAACAGCCTGGATTTCCTGAGTATCAATCATAACAATATTACCTGTAACAGCCTCTATATTAGTATTTTCATTCTCACCTGCGTATTTATTCAAATATTGCTGCTTTATTTCATCAATAATCTTCTGCTCATCAATTCTTTTAATGTGACCGGCAATAGTTATACTTAAAGATTTGTATGCATGCTCATTTTTTTGATTCTTTTTAATTTTATCATTCTTAACTATGGCAAAACTTGTCGTTGCATTGAAATGAATTGATTGATAAAGTTCAGATGTATCATCGAGAAAAAAATAAATGTTTTTATCCTGATAAAGGAAAGTTGTTGCAACCTGCACAATTTTATCATCATCAATATACAGGGCAAGAATACCTGCAGGACATGCATTAAGTTCTTTCTCAATTATATGCAGATCTCTTATCTGCTTAATATTTTTTTGCATAGAATACAATAGCTTTCATAGATGTTTTTAACTTGAAATATTATCTTCAACCACACAACGGTTAAAACCAATGGAATAACTGCATTTATTGCAGTGGTTGATGTTTTTAGAAAATACAGAATTCCTGATATCACACACCATATCAAAAATTTCTCTTCCTATTGCAGGCAAATCCTCTTTTTTAACAATCAGTTCTACAGGTTTTTCAGGATGTTTGATGAAAATTAGGTTTAGTTCAAACTGCGTGATGTTTCTAAAAAACCGGTCTACAATATATGAATAAAAACGCAATTGAGATAAATAAGAACCGGCTCTTTCATTTATTTCTTTTTCCTGAATATTATCAGTTTTATAATCGATAATTATAGCTTTATTTCCTGTGATAACCAGCCTGTCAATTATTCCATATAAGAAATAATTATTTTCCTTTATGTAGATTTCAAATTCATTTTTATAGTGCTCATATTTATTGATCTCAGAATAGATATCAGATCTGTAAAAATTTGTTATATCATTAACAATATCTTTTAATAGTTCATTTGCAGTTATTTCCGAATAATTAAAAACATCCATCTCATTTTTTACAGCATTTGAAATAAACCCGCTCAGTTGGTCTGCCGGAACCTGTTCCTGCAAAATTTTATGAATAATCCGCCCTTTGATATCTGAATTATTCTGTGGATTTTTTATGTTATCTGAGTCATCATCATTAAGTATATTATTTTCTTTAGCATTAAACTCGTAATTAAACGCATCTCCTTTTATCCGGTTTTTATAACCGGTATAAAGAGGAAGAAAACCCAGTTCATATGTAAGTTTATACTTTAAAGGGCATTGCTTGTAAACAGCTACCTTTGTGGCAGAAATAATTTCTCCTTCCGGCCTGTCCTCAATACTGCTAATTAATAAACTTTTAGGATTATAATCTTCCAATTCCGGCACACGGGGAAAAACAGGCTCAGAAATATTCCTTAATATGGGTATTATAACAGAAATATTTTTAGTTTCGTTAAAATATCCCCCATCATTACTTCTGAGAAACTTAAGATCTGAGTTAATTTGTATTTCATTCTTATCAATAGTTGCTTTAAGTGCTTGTTGCAGCAGTCCGATAAACGAGTCGGCAGGGTAACTCTCTTTTTTTTCTGCTGAAAGGAAGAGATAGTCTTTTGCTCTTGTAACTCCAACATAAAACAATCTTTTCACTTCAGCGCTGTTCTTTTTATTTGAAATAAAATTATTTATCTCAGCAATAGGGGCCGTTTTATATTCACCGAAATAATTCTGGTTTACCGGAACTTTTGTGAGCAGGCCCAAATGTTTATTAACAACAATGGTTTTACTTTTAGTTTGAGTACTGCGGGTGTTCTCAAGGCAGTTATATAAAAATACTGCGGCAAATTCAAGTCCTTTAGCCTGATGAAGAGTCATAATTTTAACTGAATCTGAATCATCTGCTACCCCTGCTTGTGGTTCATCTTCTGTGTAATTTATGGACTCTTTAAGAAAATCGAGATAGTCATACAAAGTATTAAAACCCTGCGAGTTAAAATCAATTGTAAGCTTTATTAGTTTATCGATATTTGCAAGCTCCTGAACGCCGTTTTGTTTGGAAGCAAGAACCGCCAGGAATGCCGATTCGTTTAATATTTTTCTTAGTAATGCGGCAGTGTCTAAAGTATTGGCAAGACTCAGATTTTCACTCAGATATTTGACAACAGTCGAATATTTATCCTTCTTTTTTTCTATTGATATAAGTTTCTTCCAGAGGCCTTTTTCATGCTCCAGGGAAATTTCAAATATTTCTGCATCTGAAAGTGAAAAGAAAGGAGAGCGGAGTACTCCGGCAAGAGCAGTATCATTTTGTGAATCAAGGAGAAAAGAGAAATAATTGTAAACATCATATATTATCTGTGTCTGGTAAAACCCTTTACCGCCAAGAATTGAAAAGGGAATATTATATTCGGAAAACATTTTTTCAAGTTCTATAAATGATTTTCTCCGTCTGCAGAGAACAGCAATGTCATTCCATGTTAATGATTTTTCATTTTTAAGCTTTAGTATCCGCCCGGCCACCATTTCAGCTTCGGTATCGCCTGCCTCTTTGTCGGAAATCAAAATTTCAATTTCACCTTTTTCGTCATCAGCTCTTGCACAAATCAGATCAGAATGTTCAACTTCGTTAAACAGTAATTCCGGATTATTAAATAGATTCCTGAAGAGATAGTTAGTAAACAAACATAAACCGGGAGCCATCCTGAAACTATCGGGTAAATCCAGCAGCCTGTCTTCCCCGCTTTTATTTTTTATATCGGTTTTAGTGCGGTTAAATATTTCCAGCTCAGCATCCCTGAACATATAAATACTCTGCTTTTCATCCCCCACAACAAAAAGATTTCCGGTGGTCAGGTAATCCAGAATAGGCAAAAATATCTGGTACTGCAGTTCATTGGTATCCTGGTATTCATCAATCATTATGTATTTATATTTTCCGGAAAGTGCCAGTCTCACTTCGTCATCAGTAAGTATTTTCTGGGTGAATAAAAGGATATCTTCATAATCAAGGTAACCATTTTCTCTCTTCTTCTCAGAATAAAGCTCAAGTGCTTTATTAAAAAATTTAACAGTTCTTTTACCAAACTCTGCCAGTTCTAATTCTATCTGCTGTGAGTTTTCAAAATCTATTACCGGGAAATCATCAAAATAATCTTCAACATAACTGCATGCCTCTTCAACAGCTTCTCTTTCTTTTCCTAAGTATCCCTGTTTTAGAATTTTACTTTTAGTGGTGCATATTAAGCTTTTTATCCTGTTAATAAGTGAAAATACTTTTTTATAGTCCCTTTCAGTTTTAGCCACCTCAATAAGCTGCTTAGCTATTAATGCTTTTTCATTATTAGACCTGGCTGATAGTACCGATTGGTTAATTTTATAAATATTTTCTAACAGATTCTCTTTATTCTGTAAAAGTATTTTTAACAGACTCTCAAATTTTTGAGAGAAATAATCTGCTATTTCTTCTTCAGACTTCTGATAAAGAGTTTCTGCAAGCGCAATAACATTCTTTCTGTTCCTGATAAGAGAACTTAGTTCCCGGGCAAATAAATTTTTTGACGCAAATATTCTTATAAGATATTTCAGATCTTCGGCTTCTTCAGGATTTTCCAATGACAACTTGATTAGTTCTTCAACTGATATTTCAATCAATTCGCCGGAAAGGCGCTCATCAATTGGTGTAAAGTTTGCATCCAGCCCTGCTTCAACGGGATATTCGCGCAGTATATCTATGCAGAAGGAGTGAATGGTGGAAATATTTGCAGATACCAGTTGGCGCCTGATATTTTCCAGCTTTTTTATTTCAGACTTATTGCTGCTTTGGTTTATCCTTTCTTCGATCTGTTTGGCAATTTTATTATATAATTCGCTTGCTGCTTTATCAGTAAATGTAATAGCCGCAATGTTTCTTAACGATATCCTTTCGGATAATGCAATTTCAAGATACCGCTTAGAAAGGACAAAGGTTTTGCCTGACCCTGCATTTGCTGTGAGTGATACATGGGTTTTATAGTCAAGTGCAGATATTTGGTGAGGGGTTAAAACAGGCATAAATTATCTAATCGTTATTTCATTTTATAGCTGGGATACTTATTCTAAACAGTGTCCCTTCAACCGATGATTTTACCAGCTCAATTTTACCATTTGTTCCTTCAAGGAATCTCCTGGCAAGTTTTAAGCCGATACCCATTCCTTTTATTTTTGTAGTAAAATTAGTTTCAAATATTTTATCTTTTACATTTTCGGGTATACCGTTTCCATTATCTTCTATTAAAATTAAAATATTATTGCCTTCAGCTTTTATTTCAAATTTAATCCGGGTTGCTTCAGCCTGAATACTATTCCTTATAAAATTAATTATCATTCTTCTCATTTGTGATTTATCAGTTTCCACCAATGCTTTATTAAATTCACTTTTAACATCAATTTTTATTTTTTCATCAACAAAAAGATTAATAGTATCATTTATTACCGGTATAAGATTTACTTCTTCCAAATTAAGGTTAGGCATTTTAGCAAACCTGGAAAACTCTGACGCTATTTGGCTAAGATTTTCTATCTGGTTAAGAATAGTAACAGAAAGTTTTTCAAACATGTCGTTAAAATTCTTATTGGCATCCTTATGCGCCGCTATAAGCTGCTGTACAGCCAGTTTCATAGGTGTAAGAGGATTTTTTATTTCATGAGCTACCTGTTTAGCCATTTCTTTCCATGCACTCTCACGTTCCAGTTCGGCCAGGTCCGTTTCATTTTTCTTCAATTCCTTTGTCATCAGGTTAAAACCATCAAATAAATCTTTTATCTCTCCCTTTGCTGTATTTTCCAAATAAACATTCAAATCGCCGTGAGCCACAGAGTCAGTTGCTTTTGTCAGGCGCCTTATTGGTGAAGATATTCTGTTAGCAAGCAGCGGACTGCTGATAATAATTATTATTACTGCAAATGAATAAACGCCAAATAAAAATATATCAACATCAATTACTGAAAAAGTAATATTAACTTTGTTAAATGCATCATTTACTTCAATTATAAAATTTCTCTCATTCAGAATCACTCTTTTATATAGGGCACTATAAGCAAAACCTTCAACCTTTTCTTTGGAGAAAAATTCCCTATAGCTAAGATAACTAAGATTATAATGTACTTCCGGGTTAAGTTTCTGTTCAAACAATCCCGCATCGTAATACATGGGCCTTGATGAATATATCTGTTCCGTACCATCATAAACAGAAAATGAAATTCCAAGCTCATGCCTGGCATTGTCGAATATCCCGGTAAAATCTCTGTCAGGATTTTTTTCCATCTGAATCAGAATATGGTTTTCCAGGTATTGCGAACGCTCGTTTAATTCATTTAATACTTCAGCTTCACTCCGTTCAGTAACAATAATCCTGTTGTAAACTGCAAGAACTACTACCGGCAATATAGATATGATAAGGAAAGAGATAAGCAGTTGGATTCTGAAACTGTATTTAAATTTGTGATATTCAAATACAAAAAGTGTTAAGAACAAAGCAAGAATAAAAATACTGTGTATAATAAATATTTTGAAAAAATTATAAAGATTCCAAGTAAAATGTTTTTCACGCAGCGAAACTGCTGTAATTTTTTCCGATCCATCCAGTTCTGATCTTAAAAGATATGTAGTATATTTTTCATTATTCAGCACCAGGCTAGTCCATGCTTCATTATCATATGAAAAGGGAGTATCCAGCAATGGCTTTACCTGGTCCCGGGAGGGATAAATATCTCCTGTAACATTAGTAAGCCTCGAATTAATAAACTCGAATATTTTTAACTGCCCGATATCCAGAACAGAGCTAAGAATATTCTTTTTAGATTCTAAAAATTCGGGTAACCCTGAACTCACCAGGTTCTGCACATTTGCATCCACAGAGGCTGCTACAAATCCTAAAACTCTTTGCTCATCTGCTATAGGAATTATACCCGCAAATATTTTTGAACTGTCGGATAAAATTACCTCTCTAACTTCCGGCTTGATATCCTCTGGTAAAGGTAAATGTTCAACCGGGTTAAATTTTTCTTCCGGTTCGGTTTCAAATCTTCCTGTTGGTTGTAAGAAACGGTTATATATAACCACAGAAGAATTAAGAGATTCTTTCTGAAGTGAACTATGAGTCCACAACCTGAAGGCCGTAGCGTTAAAGTTATGATTTTCCCGTGAGAACACTCTTATCAGGCTTTCATCCCTGACAGCATTAGTTAATGTTTCATTTATCATAAACCTGAGAAGATTATCATTCGGGCGGTTAAGTTCAAGAGCTGTTGTTTTTAATGCTTCCCTTTCAAGGCCGATATTAAAGAAATTGAGCAACGTTATTGTAATAATGGAAGCACAGAGAGTAGCATAAACATAATTAAATACCGATTTCTGTTTCAGAAAATAAATATGATATATCAATACAAAAACAAGTAAAACAAAAAACAAGCTGAATACAGGTACTATTAACGGTTGTTTTTGCACCAGAATAAACAAAACTCCAAACAGTTCAACAAGCAGGAAAATAACAATATAGATCTTTTTTAATTTTCCCCTGTTCATTTTAGGCAGTACTTCAAGAAGTAATATTATATAACTGCAAAGAAGAAAAACAACTCCTGTACCCAACATCAGAACATTCAGGTTCATTATTATTGATGGCAAATCAGGAATGAGTGTGGGATCTTTAAAATATCTTAAGGTTGAATCAAAAATTACACTGCGGATAGCTGCACTTAAACCACGGAGAGTCATAAAAAACAGAAAACTTAATGGCAGAAGGAGAAACAGGAAAGTTTTGTATCCTTTATATTTTTCTATTGATCCGGACTGAATAAAATTAATTAAGTATCTGAAAGTCATAATGCACAGGATCAGAGCAAAGAGCACAGTTATAAAAAACTCCACCGGTGACTTTACAATTCCACCACCAAATGCTGATGAAAAATATGCCGGATTAACCGGTGCTCCGGACATAATATTGGAGGGAAAATTCAAATAATACAATAAAATCCTGAAAGCAGAAAAGTATATTGTAAGTATTAATAATCTGTATACTCTGAACTTTATTGATCTGAAATCCTTCCTGTATCCTAATGCAATAAAAAGAAACCCAACTACTGCAAGGAAGGACTGTATTTTAGATACATCGGCATAAAAAGTTTTTATTGTTGTATCTAAAGCAGGTTTTACAAATGTAACAAGCCCGGTTTTATTGTTTTTGTTATTTATAATTTCGAACGAGTGTTTCCTGCCATCCCTTGTGTGCTGTACAAAAGGATTATAATATACTTCAAACTGCGTTAAAAATTCATCTGATATTTCTTTAGTAAAGCTTAGCTCAATATAATATGGGTTCTGAATGGTATAGTGTTTTTCAATTGGGGAACTGACAGTAAAAAAGAACGTATCGCCATCTATATGAAGTGTATCAGTTAATGTTATGTATGTAATAAGTTTATTACGGTCAAAATGGACTTCACCAAATGGATATTTAAGTGGAAACAAATCTTCCTGCCTGATAGCAACAGTTCCATTCCAGGCAATTAATCGGCCGTTAGGAGCAAATACTTCAATTGAGTAATCCTGGTAATGTTTATTATTTATTAATCTTATTAATGATCTGTAGGATGTGTTATGAGTAAGTGCCGTGACAAGGTTTTCTTTAAGCTGAGCCTGCTTAACCAGGAGATGATTTTCCTTTTCCTTATAAAAGGATAAAACTGAGTTTTTTATGTCTGAAATCTTTTGAGTTAAAGTTTCCTTCCAGTTCTCTTTCAGGTTATTAACAATAACAGGGGTTATTATTCCTGATAACAGAAATAAGAATAAAACAAAAAAGACGATAGCAAAAAATTTCCTATCGTCCTTAAATCTATAAAACAGTTTCCTAAACATTAATTAATTGTTATCTGGGTAATTTTCCAATTGTTTCCGGTAAACTTTAATGAAATATAAACCTGCGCCGTATCTCTTTTCCCTTTCAAATCATAGTAGTATTCTCCGGTGGCATATGGATTATCGCCTTCAGCTTTTACATTATTTAAACGGAATGATACTACCTGGTAGATTTTAAAAAAATCTTCAAGAACATAATAAGCCTGGTTAGCACTATAATAACCACTAACACCATTAGAGAGGCTAAAATAAGTTTGTGATCCTAAAAATCTTGAAAGCCGGGTAACATCTCCCCCGGCAATACCGGCTTCTATATCATTAAAAATCATTTGCGCCGAATTTGTACGCTCTGCTTTTTGGCTGCTGTCAAGTTTGTTAAAGAATCTTTTGTCCTGTGTATAACTATTCGTATACAGGAAGAATGTAAGCATAAAAAAGAATAATATTTCTCTTCTCATCAGAATCATCATCATAAATTTAATCAATAAAACAAATCAATGCTATTTCATTTATCATTCTGTCATAAAGCCTGATGTTAAGTTTTTCACAGCAAAATCCTCTCCTTTGGAGAGGATTTGCCAAACAAGCCTATTTTACCCGAGCAGTTATTTACCTGTTCTTTTTGAAACTAACCATTCCTTATTACGTTCTGCTCTTTCGGCCGGTACAGCCTTTTGCTTTAACTGCCGTTCGCCTTCAACAAGCTGGAATGCCCAGTCGAAAACAATTCTGTCTCTTGAAATCGATTTAACCCTTACCTTGGCAAAGTGATTGTCCCAGGTCCATATTACATAAGTATGGCCGGGTATTGCAATTTCATCTTTTGAAGGAGACCAGCCCGTCTCAGGAGCTTCAGGAATATCATAAATATCGCGTGTAGGACCCATATCCCGTATATCTGTGTCATCCCAAACACCCAGATAATATGTTCCCTGGTAATTTTCGAAAAAGAAATCTGCATCATCACCGTCATAAGGAACCGGTGAATAGGTAGTAAATGAATATCCGCCTGAATTAGGGTAACTTATATAATCATAAATAGCCTGGTTATAACCTTCAGGCCGCGGTGTTGAATAAATAACATCATCACTTAAATCACTTTCATTGCCGTTAAAGTCATAAGCTGTAACAGCATAATAATATGTATTACCGTTAACAGCATCCCGGTCGATAAAATAATTATCGGAAGTTGAGCCAATTAATGTATATTCTCCGGAATAAGAATAGCTGAAATAAACATTATATCCGGCAACGTCACTTTCCCTGTTCCAGTTCCAGGTAATATCAACCCGGTCGTCACCATTAAAAACCTCTATTCCGGCAGGTGGTGCCGGGGGATTATTATCATAATACCAATCGTCGTCATCATTTATGTTGCATGCAGCCAGACTTAATGCTGCCGTTATGGCTAAAGCTAATGTAAATAATTTCTTTTTCATTTTAGTAACCCTCTGATTAAGTAGAATAACTTGCTAACATATATATCCAAAATAAATGCCAGCAAAAACTTCTAAAAAAGCGTGTTTTTGCAGATAATTTCTCATCTGATGTATATTAATATATACAGGTACTATCTATTTAAAAGGAATACCTCTTTAGAGATAATTCACACAAAAGAAACAGACATCTGATAATTCCTTGCTGAATTTTGTGATTTAGAACTCGCCTAAACTTAATTACTATCATCCTCATTGATTAACTGAAATTTAAGTGTTATATATTCATAATTCTTTATTCATAATGAAGGGAGACCACACGATGCGGAATACTAAAGGAGTTACCATTGCTATAGAGGGTTTTATAATTGGGAGTATACTCGGCGGAGCTATTGCCCTACTTTTAGCACCAAAAAACGGCCGTGAAACACGCCATGATATAAATAAATATGCCCGTTTTGCCAGGCTTAAAAGAAGGACAATAATTTCCGATGCACGCAATTATTCGGGGGAACTGCTTAAAAAAGCAGAGGAAATTTTAGATAAAAGTAAAACTTTTGCTGCGGGTAAATATAATGGCTCAGCAGAAGGTTTTGAAAAGGAAATTGAAAGCTTAAAGGCCGGGTTTAACAGGGCTGTTGAAGCTTATAAAAATTACACACCAGAATCAGATGGCAGGATGGCAGAAGAAATTTTTGTTGATTTTGATGAAACACTTCCTAAAAGTGAAGGTATGGGTAGAAGAAGATGATAGGATGTTTAATCTTTTAATCTATAATTCCCCTTAATAGGGCCACAGGGAATAATTTTAAAACGTTACCCGCTTTTATTTTATTCCCGCCTTCAATTTTTTCTCCTGTTAATACGTTTTGCCAAATTTTTACATCAAAGGGAAATTCAACAGAAGTATCTTTCCATACTTCATTTCCGAAAGGCTTTTCATCCTTTTTAATTAATTCCGTCAGGAACCGGGGTACAACGGTAACAGTTACATTACCATTTATTTTTCTGGCAAATGCTATAATATTATGCTGATGGAGACCGGAAACAGTAAGAGGGATAAAATCACCATCATTAAAAATTTCAATTTTATTTTTTCTGAAATGCAGGGTTTTTTGAACAAGAAAAACTTTAATTCTTGCATCATGATAACTGTTAATTATTTCATCAAGGTAACCGGGCAGATTATTCTGATGGTCATCAATTTCTTTTAGAATTTTTTCTCTTAAGTAATAATCAACCGGCCTGCGGTTATCCGGGTCCACCATTGAAAAATCCCACATTTCAGTCCCCTGGTATAAATCAGGAACACCGGGAGCGGTAAGTTTAATTAAAGTTTGAGAAAGGGAATTAAAAACTCCGTAATATGCTGTCTTCTGTTGGAATTCAAAAAAATCATCAAGAAATTCTTTCGATTCCTCCCGGTTCATAATCCTATCTACAAAAGATGTAAATGCATTTTCATAATCCATATCAGGTTTTAACCAGGCAGTGTATACTTTTGCTTCTCTAACAGCTTTAATAACATATTCTTTTAACCTGGTTAAAAATGTATCATGCTCTTCAGGGTATGCCGGGTATGAGCCGGCCATAGTCTGGTATAAAAAGTATTCATCATTTTTATCGGGGAAATTTTTACCATTGATACTTGTCTTAAACCGGCGGTTAATCTTATTCCAGTGTTTTATTTTTAACTCCCACTCATCGGGAATTTCAGAAATAACATTTAGTCTTGCTCTAACATCCTCTCCTCTTTTAGTATCATGAGTAGAAGTTGAATTTAAACTATGTGCTAATTCAGGCAGTCTCTTTTTTACAAATTCAAAAAATTCTTCCTTTTTAATGCCAAACTTAACCGGTTTGCCGCCTACTTCATTAAGCGATAAAAATCTGTTGTATATGTAAAGGGTAGTATCTTCAAAACCCTTTGCCATTAAGGGGCCGGTAAGCTGCTGAAATTTCATTATAAAATCGAGCAGTTGTTTTTTTTGTTTATCAGAAAAGCGGTTACCAAATTCCTGCAGAAGCAGCTTTCCTATATAATTAAATTCATTAATCAATCTGGGATGATGGTCTATTGCGGTTTTAATAACCCCTGATATATACTTTTTATCTCTTTCACTAAATCCGCCTTCACGTACATAGGTCCTGTATATGGGAAAATATGTTAACACTTCAACGAGGGCTCTTTTTATACCGTACATGGTAATATCAACGCCGTATCTATCCTTGCTTGAAACAGATTCAATAAGAAAAGCCAGGCGTTCAACTTCGCCAGCCATTCTGGCTTCTATTATTAATCTTTTCTTTTCATGAAAAAGCTGATCAAAAGGGATATCAAAACCGGTAAATTTTGAGTAAATACCGGTAAACTTTTTTGCATTTTGTGTATAACAAAACAACCCATTTAAATAATTCATAAATTCATAGCCAGTGGTTCCCTGTACTGGCCAGCCTTCAGGAAACTCCTCTTCGAGCTCCAGTATTTTTTCAACTACTATATATGCGTCTTTTGCTCTTTCTCTTAACCGCTCAAGATACCCCTGCGGATCATAAAGCCCGTCCACATGGTCAATTCTTAAACCGTTAAATTTACCATCTTTAACACTCCTTAAGATCAAAGAATGTGTCCTGTTAAAAGTATCTTCATTTTCCATCCGTAAAGAAATCAATTCGTTAATATTAAAAAATCTCCTGTAATTAATCTCTTCGGTAGCAACTTTCCAGTAACATAAGCGGAAGTATTGCTGGCCAAGCAGTTTGTCCAGCAAATCGAAATTTCCTGTAAACTCTCTTTCGCTGTTGAATATTTTTATTGCCTCATCAAGAAAGTCTTTTATATCATAGTTACTGTTGTAAAGCTCCCAGATAATACCCTTGGCAAACTTTATCTGATAGTATCTTTCATCAATCTCCGGGGCTGTAGAAAGAAATTTAAGAACATGAATTATCCCCTGATACTTGATAAAGTCAGGATTATTCATTCCAAGTTTATTACGAAGCTTATCCAACCTGTAAGAAAGTACATCGGCATAAGATTCCATTTTTAGCGGCAGGTGATTTTCATAATAATTTATACTGAATCCGTTCTCATCATACTTAAGCTTTATTTCTCCGGCTTCAAGTGCTTCCTGGTAAAACTTACCTAAAAACGGGGCAAGAACACGCTGATAAGAACTTGCATGCGGATGATTCCATTCTATATCAAAAAAATTAAAATAGCGGGAGTTATGCCCGTTTTCCAGTACATCTACAAGCATCTGGTTTTCATAGTTATAAGCCATGTGGTTTGGTACAATATCCTGAAGCCATTTAATGTTATTGTCATTACATACTTTTCTTAGTTTTTCAAAGTCTTCTTCTCCGCCAAGTTCAGGATTAAGCTGGTTAGGGTCTACTATATCATACCCATGGGTACTCCCCTTCCGGGCTTTAAAAATTGGTGAGGCATAAATATCTGTAATTCCAAGATTGGCAAGATAGCTTATAATCTTTTCCGCATCGGCAAAAGTAAACTGCGAGGTAAATTGTATTCTGTATGTAGAGCAAGGAATATGAATCACCTTATCCTCACTTGTAAATAAGACTCAAAATTTGAGAATTTTTCAACCCATTGTGCAGCATCTTTATCCCCATTATCAGCTTTTTCTTTTATACAATCAAAATGTTCCTTGTATATCATAAATAAGATATTTTGTGCACGCCAGATATTAAGATCAATTTCAAGCTCATTCAGGTTACGCACAGAGGTTTCTATTTCATTAAGCAATTTAAAATTCATTGGCTCTTTTATTAGCTGCTCCATTAGTTTATCTACTCTATGGCTTGCCAAAAGACTTAACGCCGGTTTCTCAAGGTCAATATTCCATTTCTTTGCTTCTTTTGAGAGGCTTTGAAGTTTGTCCACATCAATTCCATTACCATTGCTTAATATTTTCTTCATATCACTATTAATAATAAATTCGACAGCAGTTTTAATATATTTTGGCAGAGGAGTATCTGTGTCCTTCATTGCCTGCATAACAGGATAATAATTATCATATATATTTCTGAATGCATGCTCAGAGCTGTCGAGAGTTTGTTTCATTATCTTATCAAATACCTTCCTGCTCTGGTCTTTGAATAAATGCCATAAAGAATAATTATGTGTTCCGAAATGTTTATCAATCAGCAGAATTATTTCTGCAATATTTATTTTTTCAAAAGCTGCTTTTAATTCCGATTTCATAAGTTGATAAGCTTCTATGCTTTTACTTTCCCTCACCCCTCCGTTCAGATTCTGATCACCCAGATGAAGGAATGCATAGCTAACTATTACTTCTTCATGAGTAACTCCTGATCTCATTTTAGACCTGCCTATTATCATTTTTATCTTCCCTGCCTGAAAGAGTTCATAATCTTCATTGAGCACTTCGTAACAGAATATTTTGGAAGATTCACTGTAGTCTTCAAATATAGATGAAACTGCATAATGTGCAGCCACACGAAGCAAATCAATAATAGCCGGCTTAACATATAATTGATATACACGAGCACCGTTTTCTAAATCAGGAATATTAGTGGGGATCTTCTCAAGGTATTTAACAAACTCAGGCTCAAGATTCCCCAACTCAAGTTCCTTTGTAAGCTGAATTGCCCGAGCCGCATATAAAACAACCTGCACAGTTTCTATGCCTGAGATTTCATCAAAAAACCAACCGCAGCTTGTATACATTAACATTGCATGGCGCTGCATTTCCAGAAGCTTTAATAATATTACCCTGTCTTTATCTGAAACTTTTTTTATTCCGTTATCAGTGAAAAACTTATCAATATTTTTGGAAGAACGGTTGAGTATAACTTTTACATATTCATCTCTTAATTTCCAGACATCACTGGTATATTTGGCTGCCTCTTTTTCATAAATAGGAATTAATGTTTCCCGCAGCCAGTCAAGCGCTTCCCGCAAAGGTGCTCTCCACTGCTGGTTCCAGTCAGGCCTGCCTGAGTTACACCCGCAGTCGCTTCTCCATCTCTCAATACCATGAATACAGCTCCATGAAGTATTTTCAATTATTTCCACTTCATATTCAGGCGGATTCTTCTCAAGGAATTCACCATAAATTGTAATATCTGCATGATTATTAGCATCTATATAATTGAGACAATAAGCAAGCGCCATATCACCATGCTTTTGATGATGACCGTAAGTTTCGCCGTCTGTAGCTATATGTGCTAACTGGGGTTCATCATTATCTATGAAAGTTCCTGCTAACCGATTAGCTAAATTTTCACCGTTTGCCAGCAGATCGCCGAAGGCAAGTTCCTGAGAAATAGGGCCGTCATAAAAGAAAAGATTTATTGTTCTTCCAGAGGGAAGTCTGCATAAATAAGCTCTTTTAGGATCAATTGTACCATTACTTACATCCTCCCAGTCACCCGAATTCAGTGGTTTTATCGCTTTTGCCTGACGGGGGGCAAGTATTGTATATTTTATTCCCATTTCAGCCATAATATCCAGAGATTCAATATCAACAGCAGTTTCTGCCAGCCACATCCCTTCGGGTTCTCTTTTAAACCTGTGTTTAAAATCTTCAACTCCCCAAAGAATCTGAGTCCTTTTATCACGCGTGTTGGAAAGGGGCATAATCATATGGTTGTAAACCTGTGCAATTGCAGAGCCATGTCCGGAATATAATTCCTTCCCCTCTTCATCGGCTTTTAAAATAGCTTCATAAACATATGGAACTTTGGCTTCCATCCATGAAAGCAGAGTTGGCCCGAAGTTAAAACTGATTTTTGAATAATTATTTATTATTGCTACTACTGTTTTATTGTTTGATAAAATCCTTGCCGCAGTATTAGGACTGTAACACTCGGCTGTAATTCTATCATTCCAATCTCTGTAAGGATAAGCAGAATCCTGTACCTCAATTTCCTCCAGCCATGGGTTTTCGCGCGGTGGCTGATAGAAATGCCCATGTATACATACATACCTGTTCATTAGTTCTCCATTTCATAAAGCGAAAAGCTTAATTTTCTAATAGTTAAATTTTGTTTTTTTCCAATAATACGTGCTATAGTTGATTCGCCGGAACCAAGCCATTTCTCAGAAGCCGAATCAAAAATCTTTTTCCAATTGCCCCGGGGAAAATCAACTAATGTTGTAACAGTTTCACTATTAAAATTAAAAACCGCAAAAATTCTTTCAGAGCCATTCAACCTGTTCAACTGAATCACCTTCTGATCTTCTGCTATAGAAACATGAAAATTTTCCCTGTCGAAACTCTGAAGTGCATGCAAGTTTTTTCTGAGGCGGATCAAATTTCGATAAAAATCATGCATAGTTTTGTGTTTCTGTTCACTTAATTTTTCCCAGGAAAGTTTTGACTTAATAAAAGTATCACTGCTGAAAGGGTCAGGAATTTCTCCACTCCATTTAAACGAGCTGAACTCCTCTTTTCTCCCTTTCCGAATTGCATCTTTAAGATTTTCATCAGAATGACTAACGAAATAGAGAAAAGGGTTTTCTTCCCCGTACTCTTCACCCATAAACAGCAAAGGAATATAGGGTGTCAGAAACATCATACCCGCAGCCAGTTTTAGCCCTTCATAAGATATAAGTGAAGTTAATCTTTCACCAAAAGCCCTGTTACCTATCTGATCATGATTCTGAAGACATATTACAAACTGATAAGGTGGTCTGCCGGATGCATCATTGCCGTGGTTTCTTTTCCTAAATACAGAGTAATTGCCTGCATAAACAAAAGTTTTTTTTATTGATTCAGCCAGATGCTTTGCCTCCCCAAAATCAATATAATAACCTTCTTTTTCTCCTGTTAAAAGGGAGTGAATAGAGTGATGAAAATTATCACTCCATTGTGCATTAATCCCATATCCGCATTCACTAACCGGTTTGATGATTTTTACATCATTCAGGTCGCTTTCAGCAATTAAGAAATGTTTCCTGCCTGTTTCATATGAAATCTTTTCAACATTTTCGGCAAGTTCCCGGAGAAAATGCTTTGCTCCCAAATCATAAATTGTATCAATTGCATCCAGGCGTAATCCATCAATATGATAATTTACTAACCAATGTTTTGCATTTTCCAAAAAGTAATTTCTTACTCCATAGCTGTATTCATGATCATAATTGATAGCATCTCCCCATGGCGTGCGGTATTTTGATGTGGAGTAATGTGCAAATAAGCCGGAATAATTTCCTTCGGGACCGAAATGGTTATAGACTACATCAAGTATTACAGCCAGGCCTTTTTTATGTGCTGCATCAATTAATTTTTTCAACCCTTCAGGTCCGCCGTAAGAGTTTTGAGGCGCAAAAGGATAGCATCCATCGTAACCCCAGTTACTTTTCCCGGGAAATTGTGAAACCGGCATAATTTCTATAGCGGTAATCCCTAAATCATACAGATAGTCAAGTTTTTTTATAGCTGATTCAAAGGTTCCTTCCTCTGTAAATGTTCCTGTATGCAATTCGTAAATAATTAAATCTTTTAGTTCAATACCTTTCCAGTTTTTATCGCTCCAGTAAAATGCTGAATGGTCAATCACTTCCGAAGCCGAATGAACATCATCAGGCTGAAAGCTTGAAGCCGGGTCCGGACGGTCTTCCGAATCATTTAACCTGTAAAAGTATTTTGTTCCTGCGGGTACATCCTTAAGCTTCACTTTCCAGTAAAAAAAGTCATCCCTTTCCATTTTTACTATTCTTTCGAACGGGTTTACTATTTTTAGCGAAACAGAGCCGGGTTTTGTAGCCCATACAGTAAATTCACACTCATTATTGCCAAGGCAGGCAGCACCAATTTTCATTCCATCCTTCTTTTTTTTATTAATTACAAATTTATGTTTTTTATTTTATGCATAAGGGGATGTATAACAACAACAAATAAAGTGAAATTATTTTTAGGATTTGTGTCACACCTCAGAAGTAAAAATTTAGTACCGGCAGGAGGAATTTCAGCAGAAAAAATTGCCACAGTTAAAAAAAATTAAAGACAGTTTACCGGAAGGCAGCAATTCTTAATTTTGCCACCTCCGGGGAAATATTAATACATTATCCGGAGCACAGGCAGTCTTATAACCTTTGAAATAAGGATTGGTATATTATATATGTTTAACAACATTATATATGTTTTATAATATTATTTAATCCTTTTATTGGAACTGGCAGATATTCAGAACCATCAAGCATTTTTACACTCATTTCGTTTAAAGCTTTATCGAGAAGGTAAATTTTAAGTAGAAATTGGGTTTCTTCATTATCAGGCGGAAGAAAGCCTTCACCGGTAGTGTTTCGAAAATAAGATTTTAAAAACGAATTACTCATGTACAGCCACCACTGCTCAGCAAAAGGTTCCAATAAAGACATTTCCTCCGGTCTGGTAGTTTTACTTTTTATTAAAGCAACGTAAGCAGCAAAATGGAAAGACCATACCATTGAGGCAGCATCTCTTAAGGCAGATCTCTTTAACTTTCTTTCACTATATGGTGATGACTCAGAACCTTCAAAATTTATTACTAGAAAATCCTTACCTGTAAACAATACATTTTTAAGATTAAAATCGCCATGAACTCTTATTTTTTTTGTAACTATTTTATTTTTGAGAAGATCTGCTGCATAATTTAATATTTTTTCTTCCGCCGATATAACTTCATGAGCTTCATCCTTTATATCTTCCACCAGATTCTGAATATTTTTTTCCAGCATACGCATGGCATGTTTAGTAGCACTTCTTAAAGACTGATAAATGGATCTTTGATATAACATTGAAAAATCTTCAGTTTCAAACCCGGGTTCATTTGAAAGAGAATTTAATGCAATATGCATTTCAGCAGTTCTTTTACCAAGAAGAGTTGTCATTTCAAGATAATTTCTTCCTATCAGGTCATATATTAATGACGAGTTTTCATCAAGGACAGGGGCAGAAAATAAATCTTTAGCCAATAGGTATTCTTTTATTCTTTCATTACCAAGCGAACTTACATTATCAAAATATTTATTTGCTGCATCCAGCATATAATCCCACATATCTTCCTGGCTTTGAACATAATCAGTAAAAATTCCTACAGATATTAAAGGAGCGTTCTCTCTTTTATAAGAAATTGTACCGGCATAAGGAAGAATATTGTTAAACGAAGTTTTTTCACTTAAGTTTTTCAAAACTTCAACACCAGGATTAATTGCTTCCTGTATTTTTCTATAGAGGGTAAGATTTATTTCATCGAAATAAGTAAGGCGTATATTAATTCTGCCAGCTTTTATCAGGTTTGAGACCCCACCTCCATTGTTACTTACAATTTCTTTAATCCTTTTATTAAATGATGCAGACAATTCACCGTATTTCCCTTTAATAGTTTTTTTTGACGATACTGCCTTTAATAAATTTTTTCTGAAATCATCATCATATACAGCTTCAGCAAGCACCCTTTGTTCTTCGCGGAAATTTATTTTTGCTATTACGGCCACCGGATTTTCAATTTGAATTCTTTTAGCCTCTTCACCTTCAGCCAAATACGCAGGGATCAGAAATAATTCCGGCTGCTGATCAAGATAATTAACCTTTACCAGGAATAGAGATTCATACCGTTTAGCATCTGGCAGAAGTATTTCATCAATAACTTTAAGATCATTTATTTTGGCATCGCCGCTGCTCCATCCATGAGAATAAACGTATTCGGGAAATATTGAGTTTTCAAAAACATCAATTTCTCCTTCATCCATAAACCTTTTGAAGGTGCTTCTCATTTCCACTTCAGGAAGTACCCTTTGCTCACCCGATGGTAATTTATCGGCCTGTTTAAGCAGAACAAACCAATAATAATCATAAGGATTAAGAGTAAGCATATAAAAGTTTTCCTTTATTGAAGGAAATTTATTCCTGCTGAATATTTCCATCGGTATGTAACCTGCATACCTGGAGAGGTCAAGCTCCACCACCTGAGAAAACCGGGACAGGTTTGCTACAACCAGAATAATTTCCTCTTCATACTGTCTAAAGAATGAGATCACCTTTGGGTTTGAGGGGGATAAAAACTCAATATTTCCTCTACCAAATGCCTTATAATTTTTTCTTACTGCAATTGCCCGCTTCATCCACCAAAGCAATGAGGAAGAGCTTCTCTGCTGAACTTCCACGTTAATTGATTCATAATGATATTCGGGATCTATAATTACCGGCAAAAAAAGCCTTTGAGGGTTGGATTCAGAAAAACCTGCATTCCTGTCCGAACTCCACTGCATTGGAGTTCTCACACCATTGCGGTCACCCAGATAATAATTATCCCCCATTCCAATTTCATCACCGTAATAAATAACAGGAGTTCCGGGAAAGGAAAAAAGAAGAATATTCAGCAGCTCAATTTTCCTCCGGTTATTTTCAACAAGTGGTGCAAGCCTTCTCCTTATACCCAGATTAATTCTTGCACGAGTTTCTTTTGCATAAAACCTGTACATATAATCACGTTCTTCATCTGTCACCATTTCAAGAGTAAGTTCATCATGATTGCGGAGGAACATTGCCCACTGGCAGTTATCGGGAATTGGCGGAGTTTGTTCAAGTATATCAATTATGGGAAAGCGGTCTTCCATCTGGATAGACATAAACAGCCTTGGCATTAAAGGAAAATGAAAAGCCATATGGCATTCATCGCCGTCTCCAAAATATGCTACAGCATCTTCGGGCCACTGATTGGCTTCTGCCAGAAGCATTTTATTTTTAAACTTACCAGTTATATGTGAATTTATTTTTTTCAGGAACTGATGAGTCTCAGGGAGATTTTCGCAGTTAGTACCTTCACGTTCATATAAATAAGGAACTGCATCAAGCCGGAGGCCGTCTACACCTGCTTCAAGCCAGAAATCCATTATTTTTATTAATTGTTTGTGTACTACCGGGTTTTCAAAATTCAAATCAGGCTGATGTGAATAAAAGCGGTGCCAGTAATAAGCTTTAGCCACACGATCCCAGCTCCAGTTTGAAGGTTCAAAATCCTGGAAAATAATTCTTGCATCTTTATATTTTTCAGGCGTATTGCTCCAGACATAAAAATCTCTGTCAGGATTTCCGGGTTCACTGTTTCTTGCACGTATAAACCAGGGATGCTGATCTGATGTATGATTAAGAACCAGTTCTGTAATTACTCTAATACCACGGCGATGGGCTTCTTTCAGAAAATCTTTAACATCATCTATTGTACCGTAATCAGGATGAACATTGTAATAATCTGCTATGTCATATCCATCATCTCTTAAAGGAGATGGATAAAAGGGCTGAAGCCAGATAATGTTTACACCCAGGTTTTCTATGTAGTCAAGTTTTTGAAGAAGGCCCCTGAAATCTCCAATGCCGTCACCATCGCTGTCTCTAAATGCTTTTACGTGAACCTGGTAAATTACTCCGTCTTTATACCATAGCGGATTATTTTCAATTTTTAGTTTGTTCAAAGTCATCCTTTTTTCTCTATTTTATTTTCTGAACTTAAGAATATTATAAAAATAATAAGATATATTCTAATACATTCTTTTCTAATGAGAAAGCACACACTATTTTGTTAAAATGCATAAGATTAATGTTTATTAACAAGAATTATTTTGAAGAAATTTGCGGTGGTAATGGCAAGGAATGTTATTTAAAAAGCATTGTTAAATTCCTGTAGAATATATATTGTTAATTGATTATATTCTTCCCTTTATGATGAATATGGGTAGTTTTTTATTTTTTCATATGTAAAAACATAATTAACCAAAGTTGGAACTAAACCTATTAAATCAGGATAAATAGTATTCAAGCCGTAAAGCATAGATACGGCATCATATCCCAACAACTGTAAATAAGCAGTAAAAAATGCACTGAGGTTTCCTTCATGACTGTAAATGAAAACTTTTTTGTCTGATGGAATAGTCTGCAGATACAGGCTGCTCCTAAAATCCGAATTTGGAGGAGCGCTATAATGAATTGCCCCCCTTAAATGGCCCATAATCAGAGTTTGATCGAGACGATAAATATAAGAGCTATATATACCGCAGCATACGAGATAATAATCTAAGTTTTTTGCCGCTACAAAATATTCTTCTTTTTGAATTGAAGGATCCTGGTTAGAATAAGTTTTTTTCTCTTCGGGAAAATACTTATTAAGCAATACGGTAATTCTTTCGTTTATCTTTTCTTTAGTTGACATTTGGGGGTTACTGAATTCAAGCATGGGGAAGGGGTTGAATTTGCCTTTTGGAAATTCTTCAATACTTAATTCAGCTTGGTTTGTTTCAGACTGAAGCACTTCGATCCAATCCTCTGAAAAGTCTTCATGCCATGCTGCCATACCGTAATTCATAGAAAAAACATTTTTCATACCATACAGCCTGAGAAGAGCTGCATAATATGCAGACGACTGTCCATTTTTACTTATTAAAATTATTTTAGAAAAATTTCCCAATGCCTGAGTTTCAAGAAAAGCAAGTAAATTGTTATGCTGTACGTTGACAGCAGTTTCAATATGGCCGAAGGAATACTCTCCGGGTAATCTTAGATCAATAAGCAGGTATGAATACATATTTGAATAGACTTCCTCTGCTTCTACAACAGCAGGACAGTCAGCAGAATTTATAAAATCTCCATTTCTTTCAAGATAATTAATAATTTCTTCACTGGTATTATTTTCCTGTGGAGCAACTACTATATCCTTTTCATCGTTCTTAAGGCAGGCGCTAAAACCTATTAATACTAAAGAAACTATAACGATATTCACCTTCCTAGAATACATAGGTTGCATCTCCTTTTGCTATTCCGATAAACAATCCGATTACATTTTCACCTATAATATTCCATACAACCCCGCTGCCTGCTGAAACTATACTATTCCCTGAAGGATCGTCCTGTACTTTAGTACTAAAGTAATCAGAAAACTGACTATCAAAAGAAAATATTTGAATATATCTTTTCCCATTGTATTCAGCGGATAAATATTTATTATCAATTGTCTTAGTTCTTGTAGAAACAGTTTGAGATAAATTTTTAGGAGATTTATCTATAGAATAGAAATCATTAGCTTTCACGGAGGTCCCGGCAATAAGCCATATTGCGCCATATGCTTCACCTGATTCCGGTTCTAAAAATGCCTCAAGAAAACCTGCATTATTATATCTTGTTGAAATAATACCCGGATTGTTTGGCACTTTGGTTTTGGCATAAACAGGCTGATCATTTATTGTTGCGAAAAGTTCATAGGTATCTCCTGCCTTTACCAATAAATCATTATGTAACGGCAGATATATCCCGTCATATTTATAATGAAGCGGGACTATTTTAATGCCATTTATTTTAAGGTAAACATATGCATTTTTTATTTCAGCAGTTTTTATATCATAAGGTAAGCCGACGGGAAGTGCGTGTGTAATTCTAACACCTCTGAAATTATTGGCTGCCATTACCTCAGCCTCAACTACAATGGTCTGGACTTCCGGCGAATCAACTTCCACAATTTCAGTTGTTTCACACGAGAAAGAAAGTAAGCCGATCAAAAACAATAGGATGATATTTATATTCTTCATTACTGTTCTAAAATTTATAATTAAAGCCAATAGTTGGAATAAACGGGAAAAGTGAGATCCTTTTTAGTTTTAAAATTGTTTCATTAGTATCTGAATCTTTTTCACTGGTTAAGTATTGGGCAAAAGGATTATTCCTGTTATATACGTTATAAAAATTCAGATAAAGCTCAAATTGTTTATCAAAAAACAAAGTTTTATATGTAAAGCTTATATCTAACTTATGATACTCGGGCAAAAAGGCCTTATTTAAACCGTCAAAAGAATAGTTTATTTTATCTTCACCAAACCCAATGTTGGAGAACAAAAACTGGCCGGGAGGTAAATTATACCTTGCACCGGTTGTATAAACCCATGTAGCGCCGGCACTAAAAGAAGATGAAAAATCATATGCCACAACCACTGAAAAATCATGCAGTCTGTCATATTTAGGATAAAAAAACATTCCGTTGTTCAGTTCTTTGAACTTCCTCCTGGTCCAGGAGATAGTATAACCAATCCAACCGGTTAAGTTCCCGCTTCTTTTATTAAGGAAAAGTTCAATACCGTATGACTCGCCAATTCCTGAAGTAAATTGTTGTTCAATATTATTTTCAAAAATGTCATAATCCAGTACTTGCTTAAACTCATAAAGATTTGTCATCTTTTTATAATAACCTTCAATAGTAAAAATATACTGAAGGTCATTCGTATTAGCATCTAAACCTAAAACATATTGGACAGACCTTCCGGGCTTAATATCAGATGTTGAGGGAAACCAGATATCAGCCGGGAGAGTTATATCATTTCTGGAGATAAGGTGAAGGTACTGATTTGCAATACTAAAAGCTGCTTTTAATGAAAAATTACCTGTTAATGCAAGCGAGGCAGACAAACGAGGCTCGAATTCAAAATATTTGTCACTTGCAAGATAATATAACCGCCCGCCTATATTTGTTTTTAAATTGGATGACCACTCGGATTCATTTTGAAAAAATGTTGCGGCTTCAAATGAAGTGAACTGGCTTCCAAGGTTTGGATCTATGGTAAGCATAGAGTCATAAACATTGCTATATAGAATATCATAATTATGTACAAAAAGCTCCAGTCCTGTTTTAAGAATATGGTCTCTGTGCCAAAAAAGCTCAACATCCTGTTTCACATTAAGATCTACAAGGTTAGAAACAGCACTATACCTTACATCAGAAATGGCCTGGGGATTTTTATTGATGAAAGATTGTGAAGAATAATCAATATAACTTATTGTTGTATTAAAGAATAGTTGTTTAGAATTTATATGCAGCCAGTTTAAACTTAAAACCACATTATCCCATTGGACATCATAATCAATATCGCTTGAAGCCGGAGGATTATACAGTTTATCTTTATTGAATAAAAAAGCAAAGGAAATTTTATTCCTGTCTGAGTATTCATAAGTAACTTTGGAATTTAAATCGTAAAAATTATACCTGGGTGCATGGCCATTCTTATCAATTTGACGCTGCAGGGCATCATAATACATCCCCCTTGCAGAAATCATATAAGTAGCTTTGGGACTAATTGGTCCCTCCAGTGTAAGATATGAGTTTATCAGCCCAAGGCCAATTATCCCCTTTTCTTTTTCTTTTGTTCCGGAACGCAGTTTAATATCAAGTACACTTGAAAGCCTGCCTCCGTATTGTGCAGGAAATCCTCCTTTAATTAACTTTATATCTCTTATTGCATTTGAATTGAAAGTACTGGCTATATTTCCAAGATGAGAAGGGTTATATAGAATTACTCCATCCACAAGAGTTAATGTCTGGTCGGGAGAACCACCCCTGATATAAAGGCCACTGGATAATTCATTTGCAGTTTTAACACCGGGCAGGGTTTGTAATAATCTAAACAGATCAACCTCGCCAGTTAATGAAGGCAGCTTTGTTAAAAGTTCCGGGGTCACATCTATTGTACTTACATTAACATTTTCTCTCTGTTCTGTCACTATTACTTCATCCAGCCTGATATCCTCAGAATACATTTCAACATTCAGAGCAATGTTTTCATCATCCTGTGTTATTTGTACTTCCCTTATTACCGGCTTATAACCTATATACCGGATTATAAGATAATATCTGCCTGCAGAGAGCCGGGGAATTACGTAATACCCGTAATTATTTGTGGCACCTCCGGCATATGGAGCATTCATAGCGTCTATTGTATCTTTATATACCAGGATGTTTGTTCCTATTAAAGGCTCACCTGTTACACGGTCTTTAATGAAACCGGAAATATTAGAAGATTCGTTCTGTGGAAGGATATCAGTTATAAAAAAAAGCCCGCTAATAATTCCACATAATAAAAGTTTTTTTATCAAACGATTTTATAGAATTGTGAAAAATGTTGACTGTAGATTAAAGAATTCGCAAATCACAAGCAATAGAATTTTAACGTTTAGCGAAAAATTGAGTAGCGCCTGAATATGATAGGGATAGGGTTATTTTTTTGAGGGGGGAAATGTAAGAATAAATGATGTGCCATGTTGAGTATTAAGATTTATTTGGCCATTCAACTGCTCAACAAGAGTATTTACTAGCTGCAAGCCCAGAGATGTACTGTTTGAAAGATTAACACCATCCGGCATTCCTATCCCGTCATCTGAAATGGTCAGCCTATAGAGTCTGCTGTTATGGATTTGAAGTATAATATTTAGTTCTCCTTTCATATTATCAGGGAATGCATATTTTAATGAATTAGTTACAAGTTCATTTATAATTAATCCCAGTGAAATTGCTACATCTATGCTAACTTCCACATCCGCAATTTCAAACTTTACTTTTATTCTGTCAGTATCCAGGATATAAGAACCTACAAGGTAAAAAACTAATTCTTTTACGTATGCAGATAAATCTATTTTGGACAGTTCTTTAGATTGATACAGTTTTTCATGAATAAGAGCCATTGTCCTTATTCTATTCTGGCTCTCCTTAAATGCATCAAGAGACTTGGAATCAGTGATAGTGTTAGACTGTAAATTAAGCAGACTATAAATTATCTGCATATTATTTTTAACCCGGTGATGAACTTCCTTTAACAGTATCTCTTTTTCTTTTAAGGAGGCAGCTATTTTCTCTTCAGCCATTTTGCGTTCTGTAATATCCTGTGCAATGCCAGACATTCCTGCCAGAACTCCATTTTCAACAACAGGACTTACTAAAAAACTAACCCAGCCTTCTTTTCCTTTACCATTAATATATCTGAACTCCATATACCTGGAGTCTTCGCCGGCAGTTAACCTGCTTGAGTATTTCATATGAACCATTTCCCTGTCTTCCGGATGAACAAATTTAAGATACTGTTTACCTATTATTTCTTCCATGGAAAGATCAAGAATATTAACAGCAGCTTCATTAGCGTACGTAAATACTCCCCGTGTATTAGTAGTAAACAGAACTGCATTTGTACCCTCAATAAGTGTCCTGTATTTTTCCTCAGATTTCCTTAATATTTCTTCCTGTTTTTTCCGTGCGGTAATATCTGATATTGAGGTAAGCAATCCGGTAATTTTATTCCCGCTGTCCTTTATAGAAGATAGCTGCAACTGTACATCAACTTTTTCCCCGTTCCTTTTCATAAATTTTAATTCGAAACCGCTTGGCGGAATATTGCCGGCTAATGCATGTTTAAATGCTTTATTAATAGTATCGGCTTCATCTTCAGGCCAGTAAACAAAAGGAGGATATTTGTTGAGTAATTCTTCTTCCTGCCAGCCAAGCATCCGGCAAAAAGCAGGATTTACATATGATTGTTTTCCTTCCAGATCGATAACTGCAATCCCTTCCGGAATTGAATTTTCAATTCCCTGCCGGAAAGCATATTCCTGTTCAAATTTCAGTTGGGCTATTTTCCTCTCAGTAATATCTTCATGAATAAGAACAATTTCTCTTATCGAACCATCATTATTTTTTAGAGGATAAATATATGCCTGAACCCATACTTCACGCCCTCCGGGAGCCCCCTCATCAATATAATATTTAAATGGAGGCAGAAATGAAGCTTCTCCTTCCAATGCTTTTTTCATATGAAGCACAATACCAGTTTCAATCAACTGAGGATCTTCAAAAATGTTTATATTATAAATGTTCTCTATTTTAGCCCCGAACAATTTTTCCCAGGATTTGTTCACCATTATTGTAAATCCTTCAGGAGAAATTATTTGTTTGCTCAGAGGTGACTGGTCAACTAATAAACGGAAACGCTCCTCTGATAATCTTATTTCTTCTTCGGCCTTCCTTTGTTCAGTTATATCATGAAGTACGTTTATAGCAAGGCGGACATTACCGTTTTCATCAAATACAGGGCTTGAGACGACCTGTGACCAGCCTTCATTGTCCATACCCAGGGTTTTATATTTAATGATAGCTGAAGCGCCGGGAACACCTTTAAGAGCCAGTCTCCCGGGAAGCTTATCAGCGGGAAGTGGAACTCCGTCTTCATCCATAACATAAAACCTCTTTAGTACTTCCTCATTGCCTGCAGAGAGCAATTCTTTAGCATTACTAAACCCGCACATTTGAGCGGCTGAATCATTGGCATAAACCAGTGTTCCGGAGAGGTCCTGCACTGTTATACCATCAGCCACACTGCGGAGTATTACATTTAATTCTTCCTTTGAACGCCTTAATTCCTCTTCAGCTTTAATCCGGTCGGTAACATTTCTTAATAATGAAATTATTCCGGTTATTTCATTATTACTTCCTCTCATCAGTTTTGTAGTTGATTCAACAAAAATCTTTTCACCGTCTTTCCTTCTATGTATATCCAGGCTTTTCCATTCACCCATAGTAACTAATGAAGAATTAATCAGGTCATCATCTTCTTCACTTCCTTTAGTTCTGCGAAATATTTCTTCAGCAGTTTTATCAATAGCTTCTTCACGTAAATAACCGTAAACCCTCTCAGCACCATTATTCCAAAATATTATTTTACCCTCAATTGAAAATACCACCACCGCTTCTGTAATCTGGGATAATACATGTGCATGGAATCCTTCTTTCTCTTCCCCCGTTTCAGGTTTAGCAGCTATATCCTCAAGATTTTCTAAAACGGCCAGAAAGGCACTTGAACCATTAAATAATATTTTTGAGGTTTTTACCTCAACAACAAACTGCCGCCCGCTTTTCCCAAAATGAATATCTGTAAACGATTTTTTGCTCAGCCGGCTTTTAATATCTTTTGCAGATGAAGGAAATGCGGAGGAGTGAATAAGGTCAGATATTTTTAAAGACAGGAATTCCTTTTCACTGTAACCATATAACATTAGTGCTGTTTTATTTACAGCATAGAAATTTAGATTATCAGCATCAATAACCCACATCGGCTGTGGAGAATAAAGGAATAAAGATTTAAAATTATCTTCCAGTACTGTATTATCTTTTTTTTGCATTTGATATGTAAGTAATTTCCAAGAAAGTATTCACATCGTATCTGAAAGCTGTTCGACATGTTCCAAAGTGCGGAAATCAAGCACTAAAATTTAATAAATAGAATTTTGTTTAATAGGCAAAAAACAGGTCTATTAATGTAATGTGATACAGGACAAAAAAATATTTTTTTATTGCAGTTTTTGTTAATTCTGTTACCGATAACAATAATATGAAATTAATCATCCAAAAATTTAAGAATTCCGCCTTTTACTATGTTATTATGATTAATTTTTCTCCCTAAATTAATATTATTATTAAAAATAATTTTGCCGGATTCTGAAGAACCGGTTTTTTCAATAATCAGGGTTTTACCGGGATAATATTTTTCATTCAGATTAATAGTTGCTTTTTCAAATGAAGGCATGCCTAATTGATAATACTCAGATGCCGGGCAATCCGGGTAAAAGCCAAGCATTGAAAAAACCAGCCACCCTGAAATTGCTCCGCAATCATCATTCCCAGGCAGGCCATCCGGACCTGTTCCAAAATCGTTTCTAATAATTTTTTTAACTAAATCTCTTGTTCTGTATTCTTCTCCTTTTATATAATTAAAGAGGTAGGGATATGCAATGTCGGGCTCATTAGTAATTGTGAACTGTTTGTTAATAAAACTTTCATAAAGTTTATCTGTAAACTGCTTTTCACCGCCGAATACTTTAATTAAACCGGGAATATCATGCGGAACAAACCAGGTATAGTTCCAGGCATTTCCTTCAACATAACCGGGCCCGCCAGACCATTGCCAGTCTCCGGAGCCCTCTATTGCTAATGGATCAAATGGCTCCATCCATTGTCCGTTTTTGAATTTAGGGCGGATAAATTTGGAAGTTGAATCAAAAAGGTTTTTATAAAGAAGCGAGCGTCTTAGAAATTCTTCCGATATTGCAGTTTTTCCTAATTTCGCAGCCATCTGTGAAATTGCCCAGTCAGACAGATTATATTCTAATGTTGTAGAAACAGGCCCCCAGACCCACCATTCTTTACTCCAGTCCTGCTCAAAAGGAATATAGCCGTATTCTAAAAGCTCATGGTACCCTGCCCTGATTGGCGGAGCTGTTTCCCCGGGTTTCAGCACTGCCGGTTTTAGGATTGCTTCAAAAGCTTTTTCAACATCAAAATCAGATATTCCTTTAATATAACTGTCTGCTATTACAGGAGCGGCAGGATCGCCAACCATCATATATGTTTCATTCGCGGCAAGTTCCCATTTGGGAAGAAAACCCGACTCGCTGTACATATCAATCATAGTTTTAATTATTTCACTTTGTCTTTCAGGAAAAACAAGAGTTAAAAAAGGATGGAGAGTGCGGTATGTATCCCATAAAGAAAATACTGTATACCGTCTTCTGTCCTTATATTTTCCAATACCGTTCCTCCCCATAAGGGGGTATTCACCGTTTACATCACTTATTACGTTCGGATGAATAAGCATATGGTAAAATGCAGTATAAAATTTTGTCAGCTCATCTTTTGATCCGCCTTCAACAGCAATACGGGACAGATTTTGTTTCCATGATTTTTCAGCATTTGATCTTACAAGGTCAAAATCCCATAAAGGGATTTCCTGTTTTAAGTTCTCCTGTGCATTTTCAGTACTTACATATGATATGCCAATTTTTACGGAAAGAGGTTCTGATTTTTTTACATCAAATGTGAACCAGCAGCCAATGGAAGAATCCTGAATTTCGATCTGATCACCGGGTATTAAACTGTCTCCAAGCCATAAACCCTGATCAGATGAAGGCCGGCTGAATTCAGCAAAAAAATAAATTTTCTCCCTGTTAATTTCCCCGCAAAATGCTCCGCTTATATTATGCCCTTCAACAGTATTATTGGAACGGATAATAACCTGTCCCCCGCCGGTAAGGCTTAAACTTCTTCCGGCATCTAACAATATATTAAGCTTACCATCTTCTGAAGGACTAAACCTGGTAATACCGCATCTTTCTGTAGCAGTAACCTCTGCCTGTACTTTTGATTCATCCAGGAGTATGCTGTAATAACCTGCTTCAGCTTTTTCATTTGAATAAGTTACCTTATATCCTTCCGGTTCAGTTTTAATATCACCTGCTGATGCTGTAAGAATTACACTGCCAAGTTCATTGCATCCAACTCCGCTTAAATGAACATGCCCAAAGCCGTAAAAATATTTTTCTCCATGTTTATATCCGGCAGGATTACTAAAATTATGCGGACTAACCGATACCATTCCCCAAGGGACAACAGCACCGGGAAAAACATATCCCCAGCCAACTGTACCAATAAAAGGATCTACATAATCAACCGGATTATTTTGTGCTGTTAAGGGACTGATGAGTATTAAAAATATTAGTACGATTATTTTGAAAAGATTTTTCATAATTCTTTTTGCTTATTCAGGATAGGATAATGCTCTGATTCTGCATTATCCAATTTTAATTATTTTATTTTTATCAGCGGACTCAAGCATAGCCATAATTAACTCAAGGTCTTTATAAGCTTCTTCAAAGCTGCTGTTAACGTTTTTGCCTCCGGTTACAGCCGAATGAAATACCAGGAATTCTTCATAAAAGCCGCTGTCATCTCCAAAATCTTCTGAATGAACTGAAGCATCGGTTTTCTTCACCTGCATTACATTATCATTTATTTCAATGGTACCGTCTTTACAAAATATTAATAACCGGTTTTCATTATGTCCTGCTGATGAATGAAGAAGATTTATATTTACCTTTACACCTGAATTAAAAACCATATACCCGAACAAAGTATCGTGTGTACCTATGGCGGTATTAATTCCATCGGTTACTGCACTCACATATTTAACTTCACCAAAGAGATCTCTCAGTGCGGCTGTATTATGAACTCCGCCGTCTGTAATAAAGCCGCCGGGATGAAGGTTTTTTTGCCGCCATTTAGTAGCGCCGTATTCATTATCTTCCGTATTATAATAGAATACATTCCATTGTGCGCCATAAGGTTTTCCTATAGCCCCTGATTCAATAATCTCCTTAGCTTTTCTGTAAGACTTGCGGTACCTGTAATTTTCTGCTACCATCATTGCGGTTTTGTATTTTTTATTAAAAGACAGCATTTTTTTTGCTTCTTTTAAATTCACTGCAATCGGTTTTTCAACAATAACATGCTTACCTGCTTTTAATGCATCCTTCACTACCTTATAATTCAAAGAAATAGGCAAGACAATATCAACAGCCTCAATGGTTTTGTCTTTTAATAATTTTTTATAATTAAGAAAGTATGGTACATCACCTGCTATTTTAGAAAATTCAGCAGCTTTAGCTTCGGTGTGATTACAAACTGCGGCAATTTCAAATTCTTCCTTTAATTTCTGCAGTGCAGGCAAGTGCAGTTTTCTTGCTGCAATGCCCGTTCCGATAATGCCAAGTTTTATTTTTCTTTTCATCTAATTCCTTATGATATTGATTTATTATTTTACAAACTGCCTCCGGCAGTAACAAGAGAGTGTTTTTTCTTTCCCATCTCCAAACAGTTTAGTTGATTTAGAATCATCAGGCAATATTTTGGTTTGTGCGGGCATATCCAGACAAGACAAAAACAGGAGCAGTAATATTCTTATTAAGTAATTCATGCCGGGGTAACAGGGTATGATCTTTTTATGTGAAAACTACAGATTGTTATTTTTAATTACAAATAACGTTAAGCTTTTCCTCTTTGAAAAAATTGACCCAGCTATGCTTTGTTTCATCATCTGCAGCAGCAAGATTTTTTAATTCATAATCTCTTCCGATACGTTCAGATTTGTCTCTACCCATATTATGATACGGCATTAGTTCCACACCTTTTAGATCAGGGTACTTATACATTAAATTTTTAATCCCATTAAGATGTTCACTATTATCATTTATTCCAGGAACCATGGGGCAGCGTAAAATAATATTTGCTCCGCTGCTATATAAGAAATCAAGGTTGGAGAGTATTAGTTTATTCTCCACATTTGTATATTTTTTATGCTCGTTGTTACCGGTAAGTTTGTAATCAAAAAGGAAAATATCTGTATAATCAAGGATTTCCTTGTAGTGTTCCTGCCTGGCAAAACCGCAGGTATCCAGGCAGGTGTTAATTCCATTTTTCTTTAGTTCAATAAGCAGTTCTTTAGTAAAAGCGAACTGAGATAATGGCTCACCCCCCGAAATTGTTACACCCCCGTCAGTTCTTTTATAATACTTTATGTCCTTCTTTACTTCATTAACTATTTCTTTAATGCTTTTTTCACTACCAACAATCTGCAGGGCATTTGAAGAACATACCTCAACACATTTTCCCTTTGTATCGCAAAGATTCCAGTCAACATAATGTTTACCATTAAACTCCTTATGTGCACCATTTAGACAGGCAGTAAGACATTCCATGCAGTTAATACATTTCTCAGCATTAAAAGAAAGCTGTGGTTTAAATTCCTGAGATTCCGGATTGTGGCACCATGTACATCTTAAAGGACACCCCTTTAAAAAAATTGTTGTTCTTATCCCGGGCCCGTCATGAAGAGAAAAGCGGTGAATATCGAATACTATGCCGTGGTTTAATTTCATAAGGTTATCTAATATAGTGTCCTGCTCAGTATCTCCAACTGTACATCGCGTGAGAGTTCAACAAATCTTGCACTAAAACCACCAACCCGGACAAACACATGCTGGTATTTTTCCGGTTCTGCCATTGCTCTTTCAAGTTCATTTTTATCAACTACAGTTATCATTGCCTGTGCACCGCCATTATCATAGTATGTTTCCAATAAAGCCTTTAGAATATCTTTCTTAGCAGTAAACATATCCCTACTAAATTTCATATTCTGCACTGCTCCTGCATGAATAAAGGGTGAAGGTTTGGTAAGGGAATTTAAAAATGCAGTAACGCCGTTTTTATCGCTGCCGCCCGAAGGATTGTTACCGTTAGCCATAGGTTCACCTGATTTTCTTCCATCCGGGGAAGCTATTGTCCAATGACCAAGCAAAGTATTTGCACTATTATTAATAACCACAACCAGGTAAGAATGAAGTCCTGCTCTTTCAGCCTGTTGTTTTGTGTAATTGCAGATATGCTCATGAACCTTCACAAGCATACAGTCAGCATCTTCATTATCATTTCCATATTTAGGGACATTCAGCAGTTTCTGCCTTATCTTTTCATATCCGTCAAAATTTGCATCAATAGCTTTAAGCAGTTCATCGTGTGAAATAACTTTCTTTTCATAGACCAATTCTTTTATTGCAGTAAGACTATCGGCAGTATTAGTATTTCCATAGGTTTCAAAAGTACCGCCGAGATACTTCATTCCACCCGAAAAAGCCCCCTTTCCGCTTTCAAGACAATTATCATACAATAAACTCAGGTACAGGAACGGTGCATGTTCTCCTGCTACTTTATATTCAAGCGTTTCCTGGTCAGCCATCATACGGGTAAAAAATTCAACCTGCTTTGTGTATCCATTCCATAGTTCATCAAATGTTTTAAAATCCTCAAACTTACCAAGCTGCAGCCCGCCGGTTTTACCCGTCCATGGATCTACACCATTATGCATCGTTATTTCAAGAGCTTTAAGAAGATTTATCACACCGCTGGGTGTACCGAAACTTTTATGATCAATTATATATTCACCGCAGCCGTAAGGAACATATTGTTGAGCAGTTAATTCATCAAAACCGAAAACCTGTTGTACTGCTTTGATGTTTACATCATCATTATAAATTATCGGGAAGGTTCTCCCTTCTCCTATTACCTGTATTGCTTTTTCAATTAAGGCAGGATTTATGCCGTCATAAATTCTTAATGATAACTGAGGCTCTATTTCAAGAACAGTTCTGCTGGCCTCCATAGCCAGTAAAGCAAACTTATCAGCATTTTTTTCATTTGGCCTTCCTTTCCCTCCAATAATTACCCGGCTGTGTACAACAGTATGCTGATCGGCCATTAACTTCCAGAGAGACTGGAGCAGTGATAACGCCTCTCCCTCCGTTAAAATTCCTGCTTCAATATCATTTAAATAAAAATCCCCAAGATATACATCCATCCTGCCATAATTACGTATATCAGCCACGTAAGAGTAGAGCCAAAAGAGCTGGATTGCCTCCCTCAAATTTTTGGGTGCAGAAATTGTAATTATTTCAAGAGTATCTGCTATTGTTTCAAGCTCTTTTTTTCTCCCTTTATCAGTAGTACTTAATGCTATCTCCTTTGCCTGCTTTGCATAAAAAAGGCAAACATCGCTCAAAATATCAAGAGCTATTTTCATTCCTTCAAAAAGTTTTTCATCTTTTTTTTCCTTTAATGCTGTTGCTTTATATAGTTCAAGCTCTTGCATTAAACCGGGGATACCTTTTTTAAGAAGTTTATCCCAATTAATATTGCCGCCTGTTAATCTGTATAAAGGGAATGATATTCCGGGCTCACCCATCCAGTTATCGGAAGGGAGATACTTTGCCATTTCTTCCGGATATGCTGCACGCAATTTTGCAGAGGTACTTTCTTTATCCCAGTACTTAACCATTTCAAGAACCTTTTCCCGGGTTTCTTCATCAAGTTCAGGATTTTTAAGCTCTTCAAAAATTTTATCTTTAACACAATAATAACCAAATGCTGCTGTACCCCATTCATCCGGAGTAATTCCAACAAGTGTATTTTTTATTCTGCCTGCAAAAAGGTCTTTATCCTGTATTTCTGTAAAGAATGCAGGATACTGAACTTTAAGGCACATGGCCTCCCGGATAGCCGGGTGTTCATCCTTGTACTTTTTGTATGTTTCTGTAAATTCAAGCTCAGTTTTAAAGTTGTATGCAGCCATTATCTTCAATTCAAAATAGTTTATATCTACTTATTTACAATCTTAAAATACTGCCTGGAATGAAATATTACTTGTTTTTAGCTGACTTTTTATTGTATTTTATTGATATTAGTATGTCTGTCTAAAATAATAACTTGTTTCGTTCCTATGGAACCTGGAAGATTATTGAGGTTACCTATGTCTATAAACATAACGTCCCTGACGGGACTTAAAACAACAATGTGATATTACCTAAACATATAGTTGCCTGTTTATGATATAAGCTTTTGTATTTCTACAGTTTTTTTCAATCCCGGATTAAACGTTTATAGAATATATCAAACCAAATTAATAAATTCCTGTAGGAACGTCAGATTGGGGATTTGATAATATCTACAAATAATCCGGGTTCTAAATCTATTTAGGAATATTAATACTAATAATAATTTTATTTTAGACAGTAATGGATATTAGGATAAATCTTAATGTTTAATACACTAAATATTTAAGTAATAAAAGAAATATCATATGCAGGTAATGTACTTAAAAACAAGGGACCTAATAGATACGGAAACCGGAATCCATTACGCTTATCATAAATCTCTTGGAGATATTACTTTCCCCCACAACCATGATTTTTTTGAAATATTTCTTATTACCAAAGGGAAAGCCATACATAAGATAAACGGCAAAGAAGAAGTTATTGAAGAGGGCACGCTCGTATTTATCCGTCCTGATGATACACATTTTTACGAAAGATTTAATAATGAACCATGCGAGCTAATTAATGTTGCCTTTCCTGCATCAACAATAAAGCAGCTATTTGATTATTTCGGCGAAGGATACAAAGCAGGCAGGCTGCTGCGTGCAAAACATCCGCCGACATTAAAATTATCCAGTGTTGAAAAAGAGGTTATTGTTTCACGTTTTGAAAAACTTAATACCCTATCCAGGGGAAAAAAATCGAGAATAAAAACAGAGATGAGAATTCTTCTGGCAGAAATTTTTTCAAAATATTTTGCTGAAGTAAAACAGGAGGAAAAGGATGATATTCCCTCATGGTTAGTAAAAGTCAGATCGGAGATGGAGAAAAAAGAAAATTTTATCCCCGGTATTTCCAGGATGTATGAACTATCTGCCAGGAGTCCGGAACATTTAAGCCGCTCGTTAAAAAAATATTATAAAGAAACGCCGACGAAGTTTATCAACAAGTTAAGGCTAAATTATGCCGCAAACCTGCTTGTAAACACTTACGAAGATATAACAGCTATTGCAATGGATTCAGGTTTTGAGAATTTAAGCCACTTCTATCATTTGTTTAAAATAAATTTCGGTATATCACCAAAGGAATTCAGAGGGAAACATCAGAAATCGCTGATACCGTTTTGAACTATTGGGGATTGGATAACATTTTTATAATGTGCCTTGCAAGGAATTCATTTATCTCATTATGCCTTGGAACCGGCTGAGAAATTTTTGTATTTGGATTTGATACCAATCATGTTTACTGCCATGTCGAATAAAAACGCAGCCTATTTCTTCAATTTCTTTGATAAGAATTCGTCTTTTCAACTTAATTCCATCTCGGCTGCTCTTCTAACATTTGGAATATTCCCCTGAGACAGATCTTTATATAAATCTTTAAGATTTTCTTTTAATTCTTCAATATCCTTACCTTGAGTTAAATAATCAGGAAATTCTTCACTATATCCGAGCCAACATATTTAATTTTCGACTTATTTATAAAATTTTTCCTAAAATTTATATTAACATAAAAACTAAACTATCTAACTGCAAGTCAAATTTGTACAACGTGTATTACAAAAAACATGTATTAAACACGGAATAAATAATAATTACAAAAAAACGGTTAAAGCCTGGAAGCCCGCCTCAGCTTTAACCGGCAATGAAGCCATCAAATATTATCTTACTCTTTCACCATTTTTTAAGAATAATTCATCAAGACCTTTTAATGAACCATCGGCTTCATATATCACCTCGGGTGAGAACTGAATTGCATAAGCTCTTCTCATTTTATTTGTATTGTTAGCACCAGAACGGTGAAAACATGTACTTGAAAAAACTACTATAGAACCGGCAGGACAATTAGCGGGAATTCCTTTTTCGGGACCAAAATAACCTTCCCTGTCCTTAGAATTTGGCACTGGTTTATGCTCTACTTTTTCTTTGGTTCCGGCTTTTTCATAAGGGAGAAGATAAACTGTACCATTCTCTTCGTTAACATCATCAAGGGGAATCCAGGCGTTTACATATGGTTTATGAACATGATCAACATATCCTGAATCCTGGTGCCAGGTAAACTCCGCACCTTTTTTATCAGTACCCTTTACAACAAACTGCTCCCAAAACAAATAAGCAGTATCGCCTATAGTCGCTCTGCAGATTTCTTTCATTCTATCACTAAAAATAAAATTACCCAACTGCGGTTTATCCTTATAAGCCAGGAAAACAAAATAACGGCTGTTCTTCCGGCTCAAGTTTAATACATCAGTGCCTAATCGATCCATTTCTTTATTCTGTTCCTCTACAAGCAGCTCACATTCTTTGTGTACCATCTCAAGCTCTGTTTCCGGAATTACTTTTTCAAGAATAAAAAACCCTTGCTCTTTATATTGCCTTTTCTGTTCATCAGTTATTTTAAATCCGTTGGACATACTTCTCCTGCATTTAATTCGGTTGTTGTTTGTTGATTAATTGTGGCTGTAAAATTAATGTTTGCAGAGAAGCAGTTCTTGTTTTTGCATGACGTTTTTTTGTGCTATTTTGACTTGTGACTTAGTTTTACAACCCTTCCTCCAATTATCCATTCAACCACATATAAGCTGCCTTCATCATCAACGGCAACGGCATGAGGACTATTAAATTTTCCCGCTTCAATCAATTCCTTCCTGTGATTTGGCCAGCCGGGAATGTTACATGTTTGTTCGTTCTGCCCGAGGTAAGTGATTAGTTTATCATCTTTATCAAGAATTGCAATTCTTGCGCAAAGCTCCGGTACATATAAAATATCATTTTTTACAACTCCGCCGCAGGGACAATCAAAAATACCCTCTCCAAAACTGCGTTTATAATTTCCTTCCATATCATAAACCTGGAATCTTTTATTACCCCTGTCGGCTATATAAAGCTCCGGTTCAGCCTTACGGTAATCAATAAATAATGAGTGGGGACAGTTAAATCTTCCGGCTCCTTTTTCACCGGTAATAGTTTGAATATAGATTCCTTCATTGCTGAACCTGTGAACAAGGCTTGAACCGTATCCATCCGCAAGCCAGACATCACCATTCCCGCCTTTACTTTTTACGAATTCGGCAACCCACGTGGGAGAATACTTACCCGTTTCATAAAGTGCCAGTTTGGGTTTTTGTATATTCAGTACTAAGGTTCCCTCCAGAGTAGTTTTAATAACTTCAGTAGTAAACTCATCTGTAAGCCATAAAAATTCTTTCCCATCTTCTTCTACAATTGTAAGGCCATGGGCGCCGTTAAACCTGGTTCCCCAGGCATTAATTAATTCACCCTTTTTATTGTATATAAGGATTGCCGGGTTAGCCTGGTTGAAAATAATAATATTTCCCGTTTTAGAAAGAACAACACCGTGAGTCCTGCCGTTTTCCTTTCCGCTTTCAGTATCAGGAATTTTAACCCAGTCCTCTATCCATTCATACTGATAATTGCCGTTACCGATAACCATGTCACTCCTTCTGATCAGAGAAATTATATTATTTTTGTTTTCTTTTAAGCAGCTTATTACTTTTTTGAGCTGCTTCGTCGAGTGCGGTTTTAGGATTAACACTTCCTATTATTGCATTTTCTACAGCAGTGGCTATATTCTGATTTATTTCCACCCTGTGATGATCAATTACAGCACGTGCCTGTCCTATTTCCAATTGATCAGCAAATGATTTCATATAGGGATCATCATTTAAATATTTTTTATATTCTTCCATCTCAAGGACAGATTTTCTAACAGGAAGATAACCCGATTTCATTGAGAAAAAAGCCTGATTTTTGGGTTGTGTAATCCACTTAACAAATTTCCATGCTTCTTCAGGATATTTACTCTGCCTGAATACTGCCATATGTTCACCTGCAAGATATGTAGCTTTTTTTGCAGGTCCTGCAGGAAGTGAAGTAATTCCCCAGTTGAATTTAATGAGTTTTTTTAACTGCGGAAGATCCCACGGGCCATCCATTATCATTGCAATTGTTCCGGTTGAAAAACCCATATCATGGCTCATAGAAAAATTATTGAATTTAACATCATCATAAATTTTCTTCCATAAGGTTAAAGCCTGCACACCGGCATTACTATTAAAAAGAACTTCTGTCTGCTCAGCATTTATTTCAACTCCGCCTGCCTGCCAAAGAAAGGGAGTCCACTGCAGAACCATCCATATACTAAGAGGCCCGGATGCTGGAAAAGCAGGCACATAAAAACCATACTGTTCATTTACGCCGTCATTATTGGGGTCAATGGTAAGTTTTTTAGCATAAGAATGGAGTTCATCCCAGTTGGAAGGTGGAGTATCGGGATTAATTCCGGCCTTCTTAAAAAGATCCTTATTATATAAAAGTGCAAGAACAGTTGCCTCCATTGGTATTGCATATAAAGTATCTCTCCATGAAGCTGCCTGAAGAAGCTGAGGAAATATATCGTCTAATTCATCTTTAGATAACCCGTTTGATGAATTAATAAAATAACTCATAGGGTATATTGCACGTGCTTCAACAAGTTTACTTATAAAGTCCGAATGAACCCATGAAATATCGGGAGCAGTATTACTTTGAACAGCAGTAACCAGCTTCTGGACA
>JAWOJF010000321.1:0-3858 GCA_046481785.1 Ignavibacteriaceae bacterium
TGAAAAGCTTCCTGAACTTTCCAGGGATTATATAAAATCAAACATCTCGTCTTTAGTCGTAAATTTTGATCAGCAGGATCTGGAGGGCCTTGAACAGCTTATCAGGCTGCCTTATTTTCATGCAATAATTGAGAGTATAGTAGAAGTAAAGTATGTGTAGGTTACCTCAAACTTAACATTTAAGTTATCCCCTAATAAAAGTTTATTAAATAACCCCTTTTGCAATCAATGCCTTAATATGTACTTGTGGTGCTGTTTCTAAAAAACCTCCAAGGCCTCCAAGGTTCAGGAAAACCTTGGAGGCCCTGGAGGTTAATATCAAATTAAATAGCTACATGAGAAACACTTAACACATTCGGATTTTCGTTTATCTTCTTTATCATTTCAGTTGTAGCAGATGTTTTCAGTTTCATTGTGCAGCAGGCTACTACACCGCCTTCAAAAATTATATTTTCAATCTCTTCAATGTTAATGCTTCCGTCTCTTATTACGGCCAGTATTGAAGCAAGTACGCCGGGTTTGTCATAATGTTTAACAACAAGCTGGTGGTGTGCATCTGTTACTTTTGCCCTGTTAACCCAATGAGCAATAATTCCGCTGTGGATATAATCGAGTATAATTTTTATTGTTTCTTCAGCTACGGCATTTTGTGCCTGTTCGGTTGAAGCACCGATATGATGTGTTACATAAATATTCGGGTTATCCTGTAATTTGGATTTTACCTCACCGGCTTTTCCTTCCGGCTCTCCTTTGAATACATCAAGAGCAGCGCGGATATTTTTTTCTTTTATTGCATCAAGCAGGGCATCTTCATCAATAATATCAGCACGTGAAGTATTTATAAGCAGGGTATTAGGCTTCAAATAACTGAACATTTCTTTATTAAACAATCCCTTGGTTTGTGCTGTTGCAGGAAGGTGTATTGAGATGATATCGCACATTGGCAGGAGTTCATTCATTTCGGAAAAATCTTTAATCATTACCCCTTCAATCCGGGAGATATCTTTGCCATAAACATTCATTCCGAATGCAATAGCTCTTTTGGCTACTTCTTTACCGATATTCCCAACACCAATAATACCAAGGTTTTTTCCGTGTAAACCTTCGGATTTAGAATACTCTCCCTTATTCCATTTGCTATTACGGAAATCAATAACATTATCAGGTATACGCCTGTCTAATGCTATCATTAAACCTACTGCAAGTTCAGCAACTGCAATTGCATTCATTCCGGGGCAATTTGCTACGTAAATACCTTTTTGATTTGCTGAAGGGATATCAATATTATTAACGCCTGAACCTGCCCGGATAATAAGATTTAATGATTTGCCATTGTTAATTGTTTGAGCATTTACTTTTGTGGAACGGACAACAAGTATATCTACTTCTTTGGCTGCTTCAGGAAGATCAGCCTCACCAAGTTTTGGTTCGTAGATTACTTCAAGATCATGGTCACGGAGCTGCTGAACATACTGTTCAGGAAATTTATCGGCGATCAGTACTTTTACTTTCATATCGAACCCCTTCTAAGTATTAGTTATTATTTTATTAAACAGTTATATATCAGGATTTTTTAAAATGCCTCTTCTCTAATGTAAAAAAAGATGACTTTCTCTTCAATCTTTCAAACTTAAAGATAACATTTTCATTTGTGCATTGGAACTTTCACGCCCCATTTTTCAGAATTATCAATTGCTCTTTTGTAGCCGGCATCTGCATGACGTATAATGCCCATACCGGGATCGTAAGTTAATACTCTTTGCAGTCTTTCCCCCGCTTCCTTTGTGCCATCGGCTACAACAACCATTCCTGCATGAATTGAATTGCCGATTCCGACGCCGCCGCCATGATGAACCGATACCCAGCTTGCACCGCCTATTGCGTTTAGCAATGCATTAAGTATGGGCCAGTCTGCAATTGCATCACTCCCATCCTGCATACCTTCAGTTTCCCTGTAAGGGGAAGCAACAGAGCCGCAGTCAAGATGATCCCTGCCGATTACAATGGGGGCACTTACTTTACCGGATGCTACCAGGTCATTAAATATTTTTCCCATCTTAGCCCGCTCTCCATAGCCTAACCAGCATATCCTTGCCGGGAGCCCCTGGAACTGGACTTTCTTCTGAGCCATATCAATCCAGTTTAACAATCCTGTATTTTCAGGGAAGGTATTTTTTACGGCTTCGTCTGTAGTAAAAATATCCTGCGGATCACCGGATAATGCAGCCCACCTGAAAGGACCTTTACCATCGCAGAACAATGGCCGGATAAACTCCGGTACAAAACCGGGTATATCAAACGCATTTTTAACTCCGTTGTTCTTTGCTTCACCACGGATATTATTTCCGTAATCAAATGTAACCGCACCCCTCTTTTGAAACTCGAGCATTGCCTGAAGATGAATAGCTATTGTTTCTTTAGCTCTTTTTATATATTCGGCAGGGTGAGATTTTCTTAGGCGGAGTGCATCTTCCATGTTCATACCCATAGGAACATATCCATTTAAAGTGTCATGTGCAGAAGTCTGGTCAGTAAGAACATCGGGTATAATATTTCTTTTTAAAATTTCCGGAAGAACCTCCCCGGCATTACCTACAAGTCCGACAGATAAAGCTTTTTTATTTTTCTTTGCATCAAGAACAAGTTTTAATGCTTCATCAATATTATCTGTAAGAATATCAAGATACCCGGTATCAATTCTTTTTTGAATTCTGTTCCTGTCTATATCAATACCTATGAAAGCCGCACCATTCATTGTGGCAGCCAGAGGCTGCGCGCCGCCCATTCCGCCAAGGCCGGCAGTTAATAAAAATTTTCCGGAAAGGTCACTGTTAAAATATTTTCTTCCGCACTCGGCAAAAGTTTCATACGTTCCCTGGAGTATTCCCTGCGAGCCGATATATATCCAGCTTCCCGCGGTCATTTGTCCGTACATTGTTAAACCAAGTTGTTCAAGCCTTCTGAACTCATCCCAGTTTGCCCAGTTAGGTACAAGCATTGAGTTAGAAATTATAACTCTTGGTGCATTTAAATGTGTTCTGAAAATACCAACAGGTTTACCGGACTGAACAAGAAGGGTTTCATCATTATCTAATTCTTTTAATGAGGAGACTATTGCTTCAAAACACTCCCAGTTACGGGCAGCCTTTCCGCTGCCGCCGTATACAATTAATTCAGAAGGGTTTTCCGCTACATCAGAATCCAGGTTGTTCATAAGCATTCGCATTGCTGCTTCCTGTATCCATCCCTTACAGGAAAGCTTATTCCCTGTGGGTGCTTTAATTATCATTTCTTCTGCAGTCATAAGTTCCTCACTGAATAATCTTTTTATTATAAATCATCCATTCATTCACTTATTCCTTTTGGGAGTATGAATAGATGGATGTTTGTGTTATCCTTTAAAGTGCTCGTCTAAAATAGATTCATACTGTGTGAGCATGGATTTTAACAGCCACTTCTTTATGAACCAGCTTTTGCCGATCTTCTGTTTTATATATTTAACATTATTTTCCATCTGAAACTTTAACCTTGTTCTCTCATCCCGCGTTAATTTTATTGTATCTTCGCCGGAATTTATTTTATCAATAACCGACCGCAAAGCTCTTTCTTCCTGGAAGTACCTGTTATCACCTTCAATTTGTTTTAATGCCTGTTTGCAAAAAGTAGCAATAAGTTTTTTTTCGTTTTTGTTGAATTCAAAGTTGTAGTTTGTGAATAGTTTTTTCATAAGTTGAGTATAATTATAGTATAGTTAAAGATATTATTTATTGATGTGTAAAAATAGTAAAAAATAAATTGCAACAAAACGTAGCACAGGCTTTAGCCTGTGATATTTCTACAGCACAGCCTGTCAGAGGG
>JAWOJF010000375.1:0-15109 GCA_046481785.1 Ignavibacteriaceae bacterium
GTCTGATAACCCTGCAGGCTGTTCTATTCTTTGTGTTACTTCCTGCTGATTGTTTATAAAGGAAAGGAATGATATTCCGGCAGTAAGCAGTATAATAATAAATGCATGTTTCAGTTTTATTTTTTTAAGAAATATTCCCGAAATAAAAACCACCGCGGCCAGTGCAATATTTACTCTTCCAAGTGAGGTAACTATACCGGCAAGGATTAAGGTTACTCCAACAATCCAGTACCATGGTTTATATTTCTTTTGTATTGCCGGAGAAATACCGGCCGCTATTCCTGTTGCCGTAAGCAGGTAAGCTGAAAAAGTCATGTACCCGGAGGAAAATGACTGGGCCCTGTGAACATGATTCAGATTAAATAATATGAGACCTATAACAGCAGCAGCAACTGCCCCCGCAGTAAAAGCATAAACTAAGTTTACTAATTTATCTTCCTCAAAAACTTTTAAATAAAAATTAAAAGCAAAAAATCCCAGGTAAAATAATGCTTCCTTATAAAGCGATTGGATACTTTCTTCGGGGAATGATGAAAGAAGTATGGAGACAATCCTTAATAGTCCAAAGAGGAGGATCAGCAGACTAAAATAATCGAAGGCTTTTCTTTTATTTTTGTTTTTTTCAAACAGCCAAAATATAACAAGTAAGCCTGCAAAAAGCTGAAGCAGGAATAAAGAAATTAAAAAACTGCAAACAGCCGCAGCAAACAGGTAATAAGTAATACGCCGGTCAAATTTACTTTCAATCATTAATCCCTGAACTGCATTTCATATAATTTTCTGTACAAACCCTTTTGTTGTTCTATAAGCTCTTCATGCTTTCCGGTTTGGATTATCTTTCCCCTGTCAAGAACAATTATTTTTGTGGCATTCCGGATAGTACTTAACCTGTGTGCAATTACAAAGGTGGTTCGGTTAGCCATCATTCTTTCAATAGCTTCCTGCACAAGCAGTTCCGATTCATTATCAAGAGCCGAAGTAGCTTCATCAAAAATCATAATATCCGGGTTTTTAAGAATCGCTCTTGCAATAGAAAGCCTCTGCCGCTGGCCGCCGGAAAGTTTTACACCGCGTTCACCTATAATTGTATCATATCCATGCGGCATTTCCATAATAAAATTATGAGCGTTTGCAGTTTTTGCAGCGTCGATAATCTTTTCAACCGGATAATCGGAAAGACCGTAAGCAATGTTATTGTTAATTGATTCATTAAATAAAAAGGTTTCCTGCGTAACAATGCCCATTTTCCGGCGGAGGGAATTTATAGCTATTTCTTTAATATCAATGCCGTCAATGGTAATTCTTCCGGAGGAAGGATCGTAAAACCTTGGTATCAGGTCTACCAATGTAGATTTACCCCCGCCGCTGGGCCCCACAAGTGCAACAATTTCACCCTTTTGAACAGAGAAATTAATATTTTTTAAAACTTCATCTTCCGAGTCTTCATACCTGAAGGAAACATTTTCAAACTTAACCGAATTACTAAATTCCTTCAACTCAACGGGGTTTGCAGAATCCTGAATTATAGATTGGGTATCAAGAATTTCAAATATCCTGTCCCCCGCTGCACTTGATTCCTGTATCCGGTTATTAACGGTGCTTAATTCTTTTATGGGGGTCATCATCTGGAATATTGCAAAAAGGAAACCGAGAAATTCACTGGCTTTAATCGTATTTTCCTCAAGTACCAGTACACCGCCGTAATAAATAATTACTACTCCAACAACAACAGACAAAAATTCGGTAATAGGTGAAGAGGAATTCCTTACCCGCGCAAGATGAAGCATCATCCTGAAAAAGCCGTAAGTCTCTTTTTTAAATTTCTGATTTTCGTATTTCTCCATTCCAAAGGCTTTAACAATCTTAACACCGGAGATCGTCTCCTGGAGGATACTTGTTATATCAGCCATCTTAGCCTGTATAACTGCGCTTTGTTTCCTGAGCTTTAAGCCTATCCATGCAATAATAAGCATAGAGAACGGCAGTATGACAAAAGCGAGCAGTGTAAGCCGCCAGCTAATGCTTACAGCTATTGCCAGGAATACAACAATAGCAAGCGGTTCCCGGATCATATTTAAAAATGCTGCGGAGATACTTTGCTGAACAATATTTACATCATTGGTTATTCTTGAGATTAAATTGCCTACACGTTCTTTTTTGAAAAAACTCATTGGAAGCTGATGCAGGCGTGTATATGCTGCATCGCGGAGATCTTTCATTATTCCCTGCTCAACATATGCAAGGAAATATGCCTGGAGATATCCGAAAATATTTTTAAATAAAAATGCAAGAAGGACAAGAGCGCAGATTTTTACAAGCGCATCCAGTTTATTTCCGCTGAATACAAAATCATTAAAAGTTGAAGAAATTCCCTCTCCTATTTCCTGCACCCAGCCGGGTAAAATACTTGTTGCTTTTTCCACTGAACCCGGTTCAGCAGAAGCAGTTTGCTGAACAGAGGACTCCTGGAAAAGAGTATCAAGCAGGGGGATGGTAAGGTAAACAGAAGCGCCGTTTAATACTGCAAACAAAATGGTAAATACCATTGAAAGCGTCAGGTGCTTCCAGTATGGTTTAACGTATGTTAATATTCGTAAGTATGTTTTCAATATAAAATATAATTTACTAAGTTATCCCGGGTTCTTGATGCTAAGAAATTCCGCCAACTCTTAAAAATAGTCTTAATATAAAATTAATGAATTCCATGAAGAATCCCCATAAAGGGCTGTAAATGAAAAGCAGCAGAATTATAGAGCCATAAAAACCCAGGTTAAGTAATGCTGCGGTTATTTTACCGGGAAAAATATCGAATAGAATATGGGAGCCATCCAAGGGCGGGATGGGCAGAAGATTAAAAGCAAATAGAAAGATATTAAAAAAAACTCCATACCAGAATATGTTTACTATAAGTGAATCATAATTCCCTATCATACCTGATGAAACTATAAACCCTATAAAAAATAGAATTGCAAGGATAAAGTTAGATAAGGGCCCTGCCGCAGAAACCAATGCATCATCCCTGTAGAGATTCCGGAAATTATTCCTGTTCACCGGAACAGGTTTTGCCCACCCAATTAATGCAAAACCGGATGCAAATGATGCAATGGGCATAATGATTGTCCCGACAATATCGGTATGTTTAAAGGGGTTGAGCGTCAGCCTGCCTAAATTTTTTGCGGTGTTATCCCCCAGCCGGCTTGCAAAAAAGGCATGTGCAAACTCATGAATTGTTATAGAAAGAAAGAACATCGGTAAAAAAGTTAAAAATGAAATTAGTTTATCGCTTACCTGTATATCGGACAATCATTTCTCCTTTATGTTTCTAATCATCCTCTTGGATGAAATTGTTTATGTACCTGTTTTATATAATCCCTGTCAATATGCGTATAAATTTGTGTAGTTGAAATATCGGCATGGCCAAGCATTTCCTGCACTGCACGGAGATCGGCACCCCCTTCAATTAAATGAGTTGCAAAGGAATGCCTGAAAGTATGCGGATGTACTTCCTTTGTTATTCCTGCCTGCTTTGAGTAATGCTGAACAATTTTCCATATACCCATACGTGAAAGTTTTGTTCCCCTGTTGTTTAAAAAAAGTATGTTTTCACTTTTTGCCTTTTTCATTAATAGGGGACGGCTTTTTGAAAGATATTTATTTACCCATTTAACTGCACTGCTGCCAATGGGAATAAGCCTTTCCTTTGAACCTTTACCAAAAACCCTGATAATTTCTTCGGTGAAGAATAAATCGGACAATTTTATATTAATTAATTCTGAAACACGGGTGCCGCAGGCATACAGCATCTCCAGCAAGGCCTTGTCTCTTAAGCCAAGTTTATCTTGTGTATCCGGCAGAGATAACATAGAATCGATTTCATTTAAGGAAAGTACACCCGGAAGGTTTTTTGAAAGTTTTGGTGCTGATAATCTTTCAATCGGGTTTTCCTTTATATATTTATTAAGAAACAGGTAATTAAAAAAACCTTTTAGTGAAGAATAATACCGTGCTGCCGAACTGCTTGTTAATCCTGCATTATTAAGTGATTTAAAAAAGGAAACAAGATTATTGTATTTTACTTCAGAGGGATCCTCAATATTGTCATCCTGTAAAAATCTTATAAATGAAGATATATCATTCCGGTAAGAAGATACCGTGTTATCCGAAAGATTTTTTTCCAGTTTTAGTACGGCAAGGTATTCATTAAGGAATGTGTTCATAGGTAAGTATATTTTAACTCATATATCCCGGTTATAAAATCAATCCAATCATTTTCATGCAATTGACTAATCCTTATTACTGCTCCTCTTTTGTTTCAACGCCTTTTTCCATCTCTTCCTGCTTCGGATATCTTATACGCCTGTGGTGCTGACCTAATAAAATGCTGACAAATGCTTCTTTAATAAGTTCAATATCCCTGAATGTTAAAGGAGAATCATTAAGCTGCCCGGCATCAATCCTGTCTTTAATAATTTTATTAATTACATTTTCCACCTTTGTACTATCAGGCTCCTGTATTGATCTGACTGCCGATTCACAACTGTCTGCAAGCATAATAATAGCAGTTTCTTTTGTATCAGGTCTTGGACCGGGATAACGGTAATCATCAACGTTAACCTTTGTATCGCCATATAATTTTTTTGCTTTTTCATAGAAAAAGGTCATCACTGTAGTACCGTGATGCATTGGAATAAAATCTATAATTTCCTGCGGAAGATTATTTTCTCTTGCCAGTTCAACTCCTTCAAGAACATGAGTAGCTATAAGCTTTACACTTTCTTCGGGAGTAAGATTTTCGTGTATATTTTGGTTATTCAATTGATTTTCAACAAAATTCTGGGGTGATACCGTTTTACCAATATCATGATAATATGCGCCTACACGGGCAAGCAGCGGGTTTGCTCCTACCTTCTCGGCTGAAGACTCTGCAAGCGTTCCCATTGTCATCGAATGGTTAAACGTTCCGGGCGCCTTACGTGCAAGATCTTTAAGCAGCGGCCTGTCAAAATTAGAAAGTTCAAGAAGAGTAAGATCCGTTGTTATTTTAAACAATCTCTCAAAGAAAATTAACAATCCATAAGTAAGAACCGGGCTAATCAATGCATTTGTACCGGCAAAGCCGAACTCTGTTAAGATTGTTTGAATTGGCGCAAACCTCTCCAGGCCAAATGCCAGAACTGAAATTACATAACCAATTAATATGTAAAGAAAAGATCTGAATATCTGGGATCTGTTTTTAATGTCTCTAACGGTATAAACAGAAAGGGCACCGGCAAAAAGATTCATTGCGGCAAAAGAATAATCATTACCTCTTAAGGCTCCGGCAATAAGGCAGATAGTTACAGTAGAATAAAAGCCTACCCTTGAATCAAAAATTATTGTTATCAGCATTGAAGCGGCAGGAATAAATATTAAGTATTGCAGAGGAGCCGGCACTGTAATGTAATTAACAAGGTATGTTACAAAAGATATAAACACTATAAGGGTAGCAATGAGAAGCAGCCGTGAATTATTATTAAATATTTTCTTCCTGAATAAGGACAAGTATATAACCAGCAGTGAAATAAGAAATGCTATATGCAAAAATTTTCCGATAAACTGAAGGATAAAACCTTCTTCCCCTATTCTTTCTGCTTTAGCGGCTTTGTATGAATCAATTTTTAATTTAGCATCACGTGTAATCCTGTCATGCTTGGCAATTATCCGCTCATTTTCGTTCACGATTCCGGAATACTGGGAAACATTGTTTTTTGCCTGTTCAATCTCTTCGTTTGTTAAATCAGGATTAAAAAGAATATTAGGAATAACAAAATGTGAAGCATATTCTGTTAAAGTCTGCTTTATGTCCTGTGAATAATTTTCTTTATTTATTTTTTCTTCAATTTGTTTAACTGCTGTTTCAACAGGAATAAACTTATCCAGAGGTTCAATGCGGTCAATATTGCCTGTTCTTATCGCAATACTATCCCTGGATCCCGTTGGAGGTTTATAATCTATTATCCCGCCGGCAGAAACCTCTGTTATCAGGTTATTAACAATTGAAAATAATTCTCTTATACTTACATTTCTCCTGCCAAGCATGTTTCTTTCCTGCTGACGGAGGTTCCTAAATGTATTGAATGCCGAAGTGCTTAAAAAAGTAGGATTAAAATTTTCACCCCCGCCATTTACTAAAAGACTATCAATTGTTCTCAACAGATATGCATTATAGGAAGTAATTGAATCGGATAAACTTTTAGCGTGTTCTTCATCTTTTACAAAAACCGGGTATACACTTTGTTCTGCAATTTGCAGTTCCTGCTGGTAATTTTCAGCGGCTTTAACTATTGGAAAACTAAACGGGGCAATTAAATCATCATGTATCCATATAGAGCCTACGGAGGCTTCTGTTTCAATTGATTCGCCTCTTGGAAACATTAATACAATCAGAGTAACGGTTACTAAACCAATAAGCAGTTTAACCCTAAGGCTTCTCTGAAATTTTGTAGTACCATCGTCAGTCATTATTTATCCTTTTTAGCTTTCAAAACAAGCTCCAGGAACTCAGCAACACCGTCTTCATTATTAGTTTTAGTTGTTACCATATCGGCTTTCCTCTTTAGTTCCGGAATAGCATTGGCAACTGCTACCTTAAAAGCCGGAGTATTAAATAAACTAATATCATTATGCCAGTCCCCAATTACAGCAGAATTGCGGGGACTAATTTTTAAAAACTTCAACAGTCTCAAAAAGCCGGTTCCCTTTGAGCTCCCTTTTTTTCTTATCTCAAAATAATAAATGCCTGATTGCTTTTGAGATTTGAACAATGCAGTATTTAATCCAAAGGCATAAGGGAAACGCAGCCTGTTAGATACAAAATTAATTGAATTCCTGTTATCCCCGGCAAATACTATCTCAAGTGTTTTATCACAATAATCATCCAGAGAATCAACTTCTTCAAAACGGGCGCCATACCTGTCTAATATTTGAGGAACAGCAGAGTTCCTGTCTGTAAAATAAATAGCATCTGCATGGCACAATGCAATATTAATTAAAAATTTATCGGCAAAATCTATAGCTTTTAAAACATACTTATCTTTTACAAATGATTCAAAGAGCACTGTATTTGTAAAATGGCTTTTAATAAGGCTTCCATCAAGAGAAATTAAAGGAGATTCCAGTTGTAACTGTTCAGCAAAAGCAATTACTGCAGAATGAAGCCTGCCGCTGGCAATGGAAAATTTAACGCCCAGTTTCTTTAACTCAGGCACCAGTTTTAAAGTGTTTTCTCCAACGGTACCATCATCAGAAAGAAGAGTTCCATCAAGGTCAAAAACAATAATTTTTAGTTTTTTCAGCCTGCTTTTTATCATATGCTTTAATTTACTGCATTACAATAATAAGAATTTTTAAAACAACATAATGATAACTCTGTTTTGTATAACAGGCAGAGATATAAAATGGAACTGGTATTCCGGCTATTTATTTACAAAAACTTTATATTCCCACGGCTTAAATGAAACATTTAACTCTGCAGACAGGTCTGCTTCTTCACCATTAAAGAGATCCCGATAACTTCCTTTAATGATATCATTATTCAGGCTAATATCAATATTCTGGCCTGAAAGGTTAAACACAGCCAAAATTTTTTCACCCTCTTTTTCCCTTACAAAAGCGAGAAGTTTTTCATCACCTGCGGGAGATATAAAATTTATCCCGCTCCCATGTTTACCATTTTGTAAAGTTTTACTATTAAGTTTATAATTAAGCAGTGTCTTATATACTTCTGAAAATTTATGCTCTTTCCACTCAATAGGATCTTTTTCAAAAAATGCCAGACGTTTGTTTAAGCCGGCCTCCTGCCCGTTATATACAAGGGGCATACCCGGAACAAGTCCTGATAAAACAGCAAATACCTCAACCGCATCTCCAAGCCTTTCAAAGACAGTTCCGTTCCATGAGTTTTCATCATGATTGGAGGTAAACCTCATCCTGAAGTCATCCGGCCTGTATTTGGTTTTTTCCTCTTCCAGAAATTTAATTATATCCGCAGCATTATTTTCTCCTTTGGCAATCCTGTTCATTATTCCATGGAATTCCCAGGAGTAGGTCATATCAAAGGCTGCATGAATTTCCGGGTTATCGTCTTCAGCAAGCATAAAAAGCGGTTTAATTTCATCAAGTTCTTTTTTTGCCTGTAACCAGAATTCGAGCGGAACCATACCCGCAACATCGCATCTGTATCCGTCTATATCGCACTCCTTAACCCAGTAAACAAGTGCATCCGTCATATATTTCCATAATTCTTTATTATCATAATTCAGGTCTATAACATCAGCCCAGTCGGCAACCGGAGGTACAAAATTACCAAGTGAATCTTTTGTAAAAAAATCGGGATTCTCAACAGTAAGCGGGTTATCCCATGAGGTATGATTAGCAACCCAGTCAATTATTACGTACATCTCCTGATCATGGATAGCTTTAACTAAAGATTTAAAATCTTCAAGTGTGCCGTGCTCAGGGTTTATGCCCAGATAGTCCTTAACTGAATAATAACTTCCCAGTGTACCCTTTCTGTTTTTTTCTCCTATAGGATGAATGGGCATAAGCCAGATAATTCCTACTCCCATTTCCTTTAACCTGGGAAGATGTTTTTCAAAATCTTCAAATTTTCCGGATTCAGAAAATTGTCTCAGGTTTACTTCATATATTGTTTGGTTATAACTCCATTCAGGATGTACAACGGACTGTCCATTAATATTAATAAAAAATGTCAGCAGGACAAGCAATACAATTTTCATTCGTGCGGTATTAATCATATAACAAATAACTCCATTTTTTAATAAAACAATGAACGGTAAACAGGGCGGGAATTATATTTTATAAATCTGCGGATTAGTTTTGTTTTTTTCTTTTAATCCTTTTACAGGAGCACTTTTATCTTCCGGTTCTTCATCTTTTAAGGAAGGAGACTCGTATCTTAATTTATTTCTTATTTTCTGATACCGCTGCAGGATAGACTGGTGTTTCGTTATTTCATCCTGTAATTTTTTCTTGAGCATTTTAAGCTTTGCTACTTGTCCGCGGTGTTCTTCATACTCAATTTTTAGATTAATAACAGAGTTTTCCATCTGTTCCATTTCTTTTAATGAATCGGATATCTTATCCCTGAATGACTGAAGCTGCTCTTCCTGCTCTTTAACTTCATTATTAACTTTTGTTTTTCTGTCTCTCGATTTATTAAAGCTGTCAATCATCATAGTAAGAAGTTCCTGCATACTTTTTTCGATAGCATTTCTTTTTTTGAATAACATCTCAGTCTCAAGCCGCAGATCCTGATTATAGTTTTTCCTGTCACGCGTATCCTCTTCAACTTTCCTTATATCAGACCTTAACAATTCTTTTTCCTTATTCATATTGCTTAGTACCTGCTCTATAGATTCGAGCTCTGCCTGGCGCATATTCAGAACACGTTCACTTTCCTCAAGGGAAGCAATTTTATCAAAAAGCATCTGGTCTTTTTCATCAATATCTTTTTCTTTCTTCAGTACAACTTTTTCCAGCACATTTCTTTTTTTATTAATCTCATTCAGTTCAAAATTAAACTTCTGGAACATCTTGCTGAATCTTGCTTCAAGCTCTGAATTGCTTTGCTCAATCTCCCCTTTCCTTTTTTCAAGGAGTGATATAAAATCTTTAAGTTTTGCTGTTTCCTGGATGAATTTCGCAGCAGCCTCACGTTCTCCGGCAATTTTTTTATCTATTTCAATTTTTTGAGCTTCGTAAGAGACAAAATTAGCTTTAATATCTTTTAGCCTGTTTTCATTCTCAGCCAGCTCGGTATTTAATGTAGATAATCTTTTTGATTTAACACTAAGCGATTGTTCAACGGAAAAGAGCTCTCTTTGTTTAATCCCTGCATCCTCAGAAAGCTTTTGTACATCTGCATTCAGATTTTCTATCTGCTTTATCTTCTGTTCATGTTCTTTCTCAAGGCCTAACGCTTTTAATTCAAGTGAAGTAATAGCTTCTTCTTTTTCGGCAATATTGCTGTTTAATCCTTTAATTAATTCGTTTTTAAATTTTTCCTCTTCAGAAAGATTATTCAGTTTGCGTTTGAGAGCCTGCTCCTCTTCCTGCAGAGTGGAAATACGTTTTAAAGATTCAGCATGTTCATTTTCAATATTTGTAATCCGTTCATTTACAACAGTAAGTTCATTCTCTTTTTCAGAAATTTCATTCCGCAGGTCACTCTCTTTCTTCTGAAGCTCAGCAATAATTTCTTCGGCTCTCCTTAATTTGCCCTCAATCTCGGTATGTCTTTCAAGAAGTGATTTCCCCTTCTCCTCAATCTCAGTGATCTGGCTAAGCTTGGATTCTTCAAGCTGTTTGAGTTCGTTTTCTTTTTGGCTTAATTCCTCTACCTGTTCCTTTACCTTATCAAGGTATCCTTCAACTTCCTGCTGCCGGCTAAGCAGTTCATCGGTACTATCGGTTATTGCCTGCTTATCTGTAAAACGATCATTACCGGATATAAGTGACTCCAGATCGGTAACACGGTTTGTGTAAGAAAGGACTGTATTCTGAAGATCATCCTTCATTTCATTAAGATTTGCTATACGGTCCTGAAGCTGAGTTATCTCCATTTTAGCAAGAACTTCTTCTTTTCTCATCTGCTCAATTTCTTCTTTAACTATCCGCTTTTCATCATTCAGTTGAGAAACTTCGATCCTCATTTTTTTTAAAACTTCATCCAGGTTCCGTGCATTTCCTTCTTTTTCAGTAATATGGTGGAGAGTAGTTTTAAGCTCTTCATTTTCTTTTCGTAACTCTGCTAATTCTTTAGAACTGAAAATTCCCATTAGAAACTCCTTTTACATCAATACATTATCTACAATAGAGAACTTAATTATAACTTATTTCATATTCAATCTAAAAAAAGGCATGATTTCCCCTCCAAATGCTGATTTTAGGCTTTTTTCAAGATAAATTAGAAAAATCACAGATAAACAAGAGCAGTTGTATCTATAACAGAAATGATTAACCTTTAGAAATTGATTCTCTCCATATCTCAAATGTTATCCACCACTCTACTTGTGCAGATAATTCAATTTTCCCACCCTCATAATATCCCCTTATTAGCGCATCTATTTTTTTTATATCGTACATGTCAAAACTTCTTACATCCTGACTATTGAGCCTGTCTTGTGCATAGTTCCTCAAACCCAATAATATTCTATATTTGGTTTTATTCTTATAAACGAATCCTAATCTTTTTTTAATCTTCTGCAGCACCCTTGATGAAAACATGTTTAAGCCAAAAGGGTAGTAAATATTATCCTTAACCAAAGGATAACTGCTTAGGTTATTATTCCCGTTTTTAATAATACTTTTAAAGAAGGATTCATTTTTCTTTTCAGAAGGATTAAGGCTGAATCCGGAACTTAATACCGAAGGCTGAATTAAGGGCATATAAGAAAATGAAATGGTATCAAGCAGAGCCTGGCTTGGGCCGCTTACATTTGCAACTTTTGTTTTAATAAAAAACATATCGAGCCAGTTTTCGGCGCCAATATCAGCAGGAGAATCCAGCTCATTAAGAATTTGATTAACGTTTTCTTTGGCGAACTCAGTCAGTTTAATATTTACATCTGTATTAAAAATACCGGCTTTTTCTTTGGTAAGAAGCGAAAATATTTTTGATACATCCTTGTTTAATAAAGCCTCCCTGCCGGTAAATAAAAATCTATTTAAATAAGCACGCCTGAAAATTTCTCCATATGCGCCATCAATTACTGTATAACCTTCATCCTTCAGGAATGAATAGAAAGGATAATTGATCATCTCCGATACGGAAGCACTTAAACCAAGCTGTAACGAATAATTTTCAAATAATGAATTTAATTCCGGTTCAGAGTTTTTAAGAAAATAATGCTTTAAGCCCATTTCATCAGAGATCTTTTTTGCAATAAACCCGTCAGGAAGCGATTCATCACCAAAAGTATGAGTTCCCCAGTTTTTATACCGGCTGGATAATAATATTTGTAATAAAACACGTGAGTCTATCCCACCGGAGAGACCAAGATTTAAATTACAGCCATACCTAAATGGCAGAGTAACTGCCTCATGTAAGTTTGAGTAAAAATCATTTGTATTAGTACGCGTTGTAAAATCCGGATGCCAGTCAACTCTTCTAAAGTTAACATCATTATTTTTAATAACAAGTTTACCCCCCGGACCCAGTTTTTCTATTCCTTTAATTAAAGTTCCCCAGGAAATCTGGTGAGGTAAAAGCCAGAGTGTAGAAAGCTCTTTTAAATTAATTTCATGCGTGCCGCTGTATTTTATTATAATATCAATCCGGGTGGAAAAAATAATATTCTCCCCCTCTCTTTTTGTATAAATATCCCGCAGCCCCAAAGGATCATTAAAAAGCTCGATGGAATGTTCATCAAATCTTACAGCAGCAAAGTGCCCATCTGTGGCTTTTCCATTTGGCCACGATATATTTCTTATTTCACTAATATCCAAAAGCTTCTGATCATAAACCGGCATACCGGAAATAACTATTCCTTTCCCGGAAGATTCAAGATCATAAAGTATGTTATCATCATTTTCATTAAAAATCAGCTTAATATTTTTACTGCCAATAACTTTAAAGCCGGGAGCATTATTTATAGAACCGATATAGTTTTCAATGGAAGGATTATGAACGCCTGTGTACCCGAAAAACCAAGACATATATTTTAGAATAGTATTAAGTTGTTAATGAGAGATGAGATAAATTAAAGCTCACCCTTTTTGTATTTCTGCCTGAGATAATATTTTTGAAGCTGCCGTTCAATAATTAATTCAGCAAGCTTATCGGGGACAGAGTCCCTGTTTTTTGCACTGAATAATTCATTTACCTTTTCTTCGTTTACATCTATAAGATACAGCGTATTAATTAACTGGTTAAACTTTGTTTCCATCATTTCCTTTACCCTGCCGGAAAGATAAAGTTTAAATTCGTTCAGATCATTAAAATCATTTTGAGATAATAATGAATTAATCCCGGTTTTGGAAAAATCCTTGGATATATAGCGGGAAACTTCTTTTACTTTATTTTTTTCATCTTCCATACTATTCCTCCAAAATTTTTCAATTAGTCTTTAACTGCCATAAAGGGTTTTTAAGCCATTTAAGTTAGTTATTTTGCACTCATCATTTCATCACGTTCAGACTTAAACTCATTACCGTCACGCCAGTTTGGAAACTTATCATCCATTGCCAGTTTTAATCCAGTATTAAATAATAATTTTATATCATCAACCATACCAGAAAGATCCCACCAGGAAGGGTCATACTCATCTCCCGGTTTGTGGTAATACTTTTCAGTCCATTCATTTCTTTTTTCACGCATCCATTTTTCACCTTTTTCAATATGCTCCACCCCGCCCTTTGCATATAAAGCAGGAACACCATACTTGGCAAAACTGAAATGGTCTGACCTGTAATAAGAGCCTCTTTGCGGTTCAGGATCAGGTTTTACAATCCTGTTCAATTCATCAGCAGAACTTTTTATATAATCATCAAGCTCTGAATTCCCATAGCCGATAACAGTTATATCATTTACACTGCCAAATACATTCATAGCATCCATATTTATTACTGCTACAGTTTTATTAAGCGGATAAACGGGATGCCGGGCATAGAATTCAGAGCCCAGCAGCCCCTGTTCTTCAGCAGTTACAGCTAAAAACAAAACAGACCGTTTTGGTCTTTCAGGAAGTTTGGTAAAAGCTTCTGCTATTTCCAATAAGGCAGCCGTACCTGTGGCGTTATCTACAGCGCCATTATAAATTTTATCTTCACCCGCCAGGGAAGAATCCATACCGTAATGATCCCAATGAGCAGTATAAATTATAAATTCATCGCTCCGTTCAGAGCCTTCCCAAACAGCCAGCACATTATTAGATACAGATTCCATAAAATCATTTTTCAGATTTATTGAAAGGGTTAAGTTCATAGGTACAGCTTTAAAGCCGGGCTTTGCAGCGGCAGTTTTTAATTGTTCAAAATTTAAGCCCGCCTGGGCAAAAATCTCTCCGGCCTTTTGAATATTAATCCATCCTTCAATTTCACAATTAAGAAGATTACTATCCTGCGGTATAAGATAAAACTGCGGCCCCGTCCAGCCGTTTCTTACAACTTCCCAGGGATAACTTGCGGGCTCAGTTTCATGTACAATAAGAACACCGGCCGCCCCCTGCCTTGCAGCTTCCTCATATTTGTATGACCACCTGCCGTAATAAGTCATTGTATTGCCGGTAAATAATGAGCTGTCCTTAGTAGCAAACCCGGGATCATTTACCAGCACTACTGCAATTTTATCTTTTATATCTGCACCTTCATAATCATTCCAGTTGTGTTCAGAGGCAACAATTCCGTATCCTGCAAATACAAGTTCTGCATTTGATACATCTATTTCTTTTCTCAACTGCGATGATGTAATAACATATTCAGAAGCATGTTTTAAAGAAGTTTCAGAACCATTACCCCTTATATTAATTACCGCCGGAGTTTCCGTTATAACTTCCATCAGAGGAACCTGCTGGAAAAAACTATTTTTATTTCCCGGTTTTAATCCAATTTTTTTGAATTCATTTTCCAGGTAATTAATCGTTTTTTCTTCACCCGGACCCGAAGGCTGCCTGCCAAGAAATTCGTCTGATGCAAGCACTTTTATATCTTCAGCAATATCCTCTTTAGTTATTGAATTCATTGCTTCATCTGTATTTGGAGTATCACTGCTGCAGCCAGTTAGTACAGCCAGGATAAGGAAAAAAGGGAGTACATGTTTCATATTTTCCTGCAACTATTTATTAAAATATTTACTAAATCTTTTCCGCCGGCTTATCCAGCCGTTAAATCTTTCCGATGCTTTTGCAAAGCAGAACACCGCCGGAATAAAAAATATAAAACCTGGAATTAATGGAAATATTACTCCAATAATACCAATAAATGAAAAAAGAAACCCTAAAGTGAGATAAATCAATTTTACAGCTTTATTCTTAGAGGGTGTAAGTTTCATGGTTGTGCTAATATAAAATATACAGACTAATTAAAAAAGATGCGGGAGCTTAATGTTTCA
>JAWOJF010000356.1:0-2656 GCA_046481785.1 Ignavibacteriaceae bacterium
GGGAAATTTGAAGCTGATGTGGATATATACACTGATTTTTCTGAAGCCGCTGTAAAGGACAGCTTAAAACAGACAATCGATTATGACAAAGCCTATAAGTTCATGTACAAACTTGCCCTTGAACAAAAATATTACTTAATAGAAGCTCTTGCAATGAAGATTGCCGATGAACTGCTTCTTCATTTCGGGCAGATACAAAAAGTAGCTGTAAGGGTAAGAAAAAATAACCCGCCCCTCGGCGGCGTGGTTGACTGCGTTGAGGTTGAGGTGATTAAAGAGAGGGGAGAACTGGGGTGAATAGTATTCCGGACCTACTATAAAGACGAACCTATTGTCCTAAATTCCGAATTCGTTAATTCGTTAATCCACGAATTCGCAAATTTTCCTCAAATTTCATTCGCAACACTCCTGTTTACCCCCTATTTTTACAATATGATTATTTTTGAATTGCAGAATAATGTTTAAAAATTTCGCATATATCGCTTTAGGCTCAAACAGGGGGGATAAGCTTAACTACATTAAAAAGGCTGTTGCCCTTGTAAATGAAAACCCTGAATGTAGTGTGGAGACAGTATCTTCGGCTTATGAAACACTTCCGTATGGAGTTAAAGAGCAGGAAAATTTTTTAAATGCAGCAATGAGGATCTCAACAGGTTATGGTCTTCATGACCTGCTTACTTTCTTAAAAGATGTGGAAAAAGAGATAGGCAGGGAGAAAACCGTAAGATGGGGACCGAGGGAAATTGACCTGGATTTGTTATTTTATAACGATATGATATATTCTGATGAAAAAATTACCGTCCCGCATAAGGAAGTTACAAAACGGGATTTTGTCCTTGTCCCGCTCTGTGAAATTGCACCCGGTTTAATTCACCCTGCAATAAACAAAAAAATTTGTGATATTTGTTTAGCAGATTCAGAAAAAAATGTAATCCGTAAAATTCCTGATAAAATCCTTTAAAAAGAGAGCAAAAATTGGGAGAAAATTCTGAAGTAAAATACATAGCAATTGAAGGCGTTATCGGTTCGGGTAAAACTACTCTTGCAAAACAAATTAAAGAAAAGCTGAATGCCCAGCTTATACTTGAACAGTTTGAAACAAATCCTTTCCTTGAAAGTTTTTATTCAGACCGAAAGCGTTATGCTTTTCAAACCCAGATGTTTTTTCTTATAAACAGGTTTAAGCAGCAGCAGGAGTTAAACCAGGAAAACCTGTTTACAGAATATATAGTATGTGATTATATTTTTGACAAAGACAGAATATTTGCTTATATGAACCTCAACGGTGAAGAGTTGAAGCTTTATGAAAACATATTTCCTCTTCTTTCAAGGAATTTAAGGAAACCGGATATTGTTGTTTACCTGCAGTCAAGCGTTGACAGGTTAATGTACAATATAAAAAGGAGAAGCAGGAGAATAGAAAAAAATCTAACACGTAGTTATATTGAAGAATTAAGCGAATCATATAATCATTTTTTCTTCAGATACAACAATACACCTTTATTAATAGTAAATTCTACTGATATTGATTTTGTAAACAGCGAAGAAGATTTTGAGGAGCTTTTCAGGCAGATATTCAGAGAAGACAGGGGGTTTATTGAATATTTTAAACCCGAATCAAAAAGAATAGAATGAGAAGGTTAGAATGAGTTTGATCAGATTTATATTTTTTATTGTAGCTTTTTATTTTGTATTTAAAGTAATAAAATATCTTATAAGATATTTGGTTTCTACGGGTAACAGCAGAAAAGGTAATCCCGATATGCAGAACCAAAACAGCAGGAATAGTTCTAAGTACGGAGATATAGAAGAAGCCAAATATATAGAAATTGACAGTGAACCCCGCAGGGATAATTCAAAAATAGAAAAGTGATTTAATGGCAAAAAAAAATGTCTTTTCAAACATTGTTAATGCCTTCTTTAAAAAGATATTATCCGTGCCTGAAAATCATAGTCGTGAACTTGGCAATCCGCAAAAAATTATTATCATCAGGCAGCATAACCAGTTAGGCGATCTGCTTGCCGGCGTTCCATTATTCAGGGCAATTAAAGAAAAATATCCGCAGAGTAAAATTACTCTTGTGTTAAGCCCTGTTAATTACCAGGGATTAACAAAAAATAAGTATATTGACAGGATATTTATCTTTGATAAAAAGAAGCTGTATAACCCGTCTTACTTCAATGATTTTAATAAACTCATCAGGGAAAATTACGATATAGCATTAGTACCCGTGGTTGTTTCCGTCTCTTTTACCAGTAATCTTATTGCCGGTTTAACAAATGCCAAAATAAAAATAGGCCCTGCTTCCCTGGACGGCAGAATAAATGAAAGCTCTTATTTTTTTGACAGGCGGATAGATGTTGACTGGAGAAAACAACCTGATTCTAATGTTTCCGAAAGGAGCCTTGATATAATCCGTCCCTTCGGTATCACCACCAATAACTACAGGTCAGAAATTACATTTGATGAACATGATGCTGCCGAAGCTGACAAATTTATTTCTACATTAAATAAACAGCCCGGCGAATTTTTAATAGGTCTGCATGCAGGTGCAGGCAAGGCTCAGAACCGGTGGTCATTAGATAAATATGTGGAGCTGATAAATCGAGTACATGAAAATTTTCCTTCCCGGTTTTATCTTACAGGGAGCAATAC
>JAWOJF010000061.1:0-32661 GCA_046481785.1 Ignavibacteriaceae bacterium
TGAGTATGAATATAAAAACCTGGATAAAGTCCCGGTTTATAAAGAAAACAAATTTATGCTGCTTGACAGCATAGAGTAAATAAAGCAGAGGTCAGAAAGCAGAAGTCAGAAGTCAGAGATCAGAGGTCAGAAGACAATGACCGACCTCCGAGCTCTGACTTCTGAACTCCGAACTCTGACTTCTGAACTCCGACCTCTGACTTCTGAACTCCGACCTCTGACTTCTGAACTCCGACCTCTGACTTCTGATCTCCGACCTCTGACTTCTGATCTCCGACCTCTAATTTCCTTCCGTGTTTCTCCTCAAATCATTCATTTTCATCGAAGTTTCTATTGCGTAATTGTTGGAAATTTCATAAAATACCGAATAATATTCTAAATAACTTCTAAAAACAGAATGATTAACGAAAAAGACGCAATAATTCTGAATATACTTCAGAAAAACTCACGTATATCAAATGCTGAAATTGCCCGGCAGATTGATATGGCTCCATCAGCAGTGCTTGAAAGAATACGCCGGTTAGAGAAGAAAAAGGTTATAAAAAAATATACTATACATGTTAATCCCCGGGAAGTAGAAAAGGATTTACTTGCATTTGTGCATGTAAGGGCTAATGGTCCTGTGGTTGATCAGAAAACCGCAAAGGATTTAGCTAAAGTGCCTGAAGTGCAGGAAGTACACATAGTAGCAGGGGAAGATTGTTTTCTTATAAAAGTACGAGTAAAAAATACAGAAGAGCTTTCCAAATTGCTGCGGACAAAAATTGCAGTTATTCCTTCAATCAGATCTACCAGTACCACTATTGTGCTGGAGACTGTTAAAGAAGACAATGACCTGGTGATTTCTGTCTGATATAAATAAACCCTTTAATATTAATTTTATAAAAAAGGAGATCAATAAATGGCAAACCAATTAGGTATTATCGGCTATGATTTTGTGGAGTTTTATGTCGGCTCGGCAAAAATGTGGGCATACTGGCATGCTAAAGCCATGGGGCTGGAAATTACCGGCTACAGCGGTCCGGAAACAGGTGTTAAAGACAGGGTATCATATTATCTTACCAGGAACAACATCAAGTTTGTTATAACCTCTGCAGCTAAGCCCACCAATTATGAAGTTTCTTCTTTTATACAAAAACATGGGGATGGCGTTAAGAGGTGGTCATTAAAAGTTAAAGATGTTAAAGCCGCTTATGATGCCGCATTAAAAAACGGGGCTGTTCCTGTTAAAACTCCAAAAAAGTATGCAGATGATAGTGGATATGTTGAGGAAGCAGCAATAAAATTATATGATGATGCAGAAATTGTTTTTATCAACAGGGATAACTACAAAGGGGTATTCAGGCCCGGGTTCGGACAGCCCATTCAAAAGATATGCATTAACACAGTGGAAACAGGTCTGCAGGATGTTGACCACATTGTAGGAAATGTACGTATTAATGAAATGAACCTGTGGGAGAATTATCTTAATAAAAGTTTGAACTTTGAAACATTTATTGAATTCGGCGCAGGGGATATTTCAACACAATATTCTGCGCTGTTATCTAAAGTAGTAAGATCAAAAGATGGCGCACCTGTTAAAAATCCTATTAATGAACCTTTTGAGGGAATGAAAAAATCACAGATTGAAGAATATATTGATGAATACCAGGGATCAGGAATACAGCATATTGCAATTACCACAGATAATATAATTGAAACCATCCGTGCATTGCGTGAAAACGGAATGGAATTTTTATCAGTACCGGGCACCTATTATGATATTCTTAAAGAAAAAAGTAATGCTAAAATAACAGGCTTTCCAAAGATTACTGAAAATATAGACGATTTAAAAAAATATGGAATTTTATGTGATACCGAGGGTAAAGGATACTTGCTCCAGCTTTTTACAAAACCTATTGGTGACAGGCCAACTTTTTTTTATGAAATAATTCAGCGCAGGGAGGGAGCCGAAGGTTTTGGTCAGGGTAATTTTCAATCACTGTTTGAATCAATTGAAAGAGATCAGCAGTTAAGAGGAAATTTTGATAAAGAAGAAAATTAAGAAAGGAATTTTATCATGCCGTTTTATGTAAAAGCAGGTCAGGTTCCTCCGAAGAGACATACAACTTTTTATAAGAGTGATGGTAAATCCCTTTACCGCGAAGAGCTTTTTAGTACAAAAGGGTTCTCGGGTATTTATTCTAATAAATACCATTTATATATGCCGCCGCAGGTTGACAGTATAAAAGAACATTCAGGGTTTGATGCAAAAGAATGGACGGAAGCGCCCCTTCAGTATTATCATTTTAAAACTGATAAAAAACAATCCGCAGGTAATTTCCTTACTTCAAGAAATGAATTTCTGAAAAATGAACATTGTGTTATTTCAACTGCTAATATTGCAGAAGATACAGATCTTTTTTTCCGCAACAGCTTTATGCATGAAATAATATTTGTTCATTACGGCAGCGGTGAGTTTCTTTCCGAATACGGCAGTCTGCCTTTTGAACAATGGGATTATATAGTAGTACCAAAAGGAACTACGTACCAGGTTAAATTTAATTCCTATGAAAAAGCCAAATTATTTATTATTGAATCGGATACCCCCTTTGATATTCCTGCACATTACAGGAATGAATACGGACAATTAAAAGAAGATGCTCCTTATTATGAGAGGGATTTCAAAGTTCCCCGGTTTACAGAACCTGTTGATCAGAAGGGGAGTTTTACTTTAATACTTAAGGTACGCGGAAGATACTTTGAGTACGAACTTCCTCATCATCCTTTTGATGTGGCGGGATGGGACGGATACTTATATCCATATACATTTAATATAAAAGAATATGCGCCCAAAGTAGGGAAGATACATCTGCCTCCGCCTGTTCATCTTGTATTTACAACACAGCATTTTGTTGTTTGCAATTTTGTCCCCCGCCTGTTTGATTTTCACCCTGATGCTATACCTGCACCATATTATCATTCCAACGTGGATAGTGATGAAGTGCTTTATTATGTGTATGGCGATTTTATGTCCCGTTCAGGGGTGCAGGAAGGTTCAGTTACATTGCATCCAATGGGTATACCACATGGGCCTCAGCCGGGAAAAACAGAAGCTTCTATCGGTAAAAAAGAAACAGATGAATATGCTATAATGGTAGATACCTTTAACCCGTTAAAATTAACAGAAAATGTTAAAGAGACCATGGTTGAAGATTACGAACATTCATGGCTTGAGAAATCTTAATTAAAAATATATGAATAAGAACTCAATTAAGATTTTAAGTAAGAATTTCGATTATCAATTAGATAGTATCTCTTCTTTCCCAAAAGGAATGGAAGGGATTAAACAAAAACTTCAAAAAAGTGACTTATCATTAAAATACCGTATCATATCAGGAATTTAAAACCTTATAAAGCAGGTAAGCCTATTGATGAACTTGCCAGAGAAAAAGGTTTAACAAAAATTGTAAAGCTGGCTTCAAACGAAAATCCATTAGGACCCTCTCCCAAAGCTGTTGAGGCTATAAATAAACATATATTAAATCTGCACCGTTATACTAATCCATCGGCTTATGAGCTGGTAAATGCAATAGCAAAAAAGTATAATAAATCACCCGGACAGATTGTTACGGGGAGCGGCTCGGACTCACTGCTGCAATATATTATAACTGCATTCAGTGATGCTGATGATGAAATATTAACTTCTGAGGGCACGTTTATAGGCTGGTATGTTAATTCAGATAAGTATGGACGAAAGTCAACGCTGGTGCCCCTTAAACATTTTTGCTTTGATCTGGATGGTATTGCCGGGCATATTAGTTATAAAACTAAAATTATTTATCTTGCTAATCCAAATAATCCAACAGGTACAATGTTTACATCTGATGAATTTGAGAAATTCATGAAGATAGTTCCTAAAAATGTTCTTGTTGTACTTGATGAGGCATATACTGTTTATGCAAAAGAAAAGGATGACTATCCGGATGGCCTTAACTACGATATGGAAAACTTAATTGTATTAAGAACGTTGTCAAAAGCCTATGGTCTTGCAGGATTAAGAATTGGTTTTGCAGTGGCTCAGCCATATCTTATAAGTGAATTATATAAAGTTAAACTCCCTTTTGAACCGAACCTTCTGGCACAGGAAGCCGCTATAGCTGCTTTTGATGATGATGAATTTATCAGGAAAACAGTTGACCTGAATAAGAAATCACTAAAGCGGATGAAAAACAAGTTTGATGAACTTGAAATTGATTATATTCCTACATCGTCAAACTTTTATCTTATGGTATTTCCGTCAGAAGAATTTGCGTCAGATTTTAATGAAGAATGCCTGAACAGAGGATTGATCCTTAGGCATGTAAAATCTTTCGGTATTCCGAATGGAGTTAGGATAAATTCCGGTACTGATGAAGAAACAGAATTTGCCTTGCGTGTAATTGAAGAAGTATATCCGGTTCTGGCAGAAAAATACAGGGTAAACGCAGAGTTATAGTTAGAAACAGAAGGGATAACAGATTCGAAACCCAACAAGAAGGAATTTTTAGATAATGAAGTTAGTATCGTTTAGCAGAATTAATGAAAAACGCGGCGGAATATTTTATGACGGTAAAGTATATGATATAAAAGAAAATGCTGCTATCATAAACGAAGATTGCCCTTCAACCATTGAAGTAATTTTATGGGGCGAAACCGAAACCATGAAGGGTGTTGGTAAGGTCTATGATTTGATTAAATCAGGGAAAGGAAACCCGGAACCTGAAATTAACCTTTTGGCACCTGTTCCACGGCCGACTTCCTGCAGGGATGGTTATGCATTCAGGCAGCATGTAGCAACTGCAAGAAGAAACCGCGGTGCAGATATGATCGCTGAGTTTGACCAGTTCCCGGTATTTTATTTTACTAATCATAATGCCATATTCGGTCCCGGTGATGTTATTGTGGAAGATGATCATCTTCTTAAACTCGACTTTGAACTTGAAGCTGCCATTGTTATCGGAAAAAGAGGAAAGAATATTCCTGCTGAAAAGGCGGATAACTATATTGCCGGTTATACAGTTATGAATGACCTTTCCGCACGGCATTTACAGATGGAAGAAATGAAACTTAATCTTGGCCCGGCTAAAGGGAAAGATTTTGCTACTGTTATTGGCCCTTACCTGGTAACACCCGACGAACTGGATGAATATAAAATAAAAACCCCCTACGGTTTGAAATATGATCTGAGAATGACAGCATACCATAATGGTAAATTAGTATCTGATGGCAATGTAAAGCAGATGGATTGGACCTTTGCTGAAATAATTGAACGTGCATCATACGGAGTAGAACTATATCCCGGTGATGTTATTGGTTCAGGGACAGTCGGCACCGGCTGTTATCTTGAACTTAATGGTACACAGGCGCTTGAAGCAAAAGCAAAAGGTGAGCAGTTTACCCCTGTATGGTTAAAGGAAGGGGATACCATTGAACTGGAAATTACCGGGCTTGGCAGGTTGAGCAATAAAATTGTAAAAGCAGATAAATCTTATTCTATCTTATCTAAGAAAAAATAATAATGCTTCATTACGAACCTAAAGATCTTTCACTTCCCGAAGTGCATAAACTTGTTTTAGGCGGCATTGGCCCGCGTCCCATTGCATTAGTATCAACACTATCTGAAGATAATATTCCAAACTTATCACCGTTCTCTTTTTTTAATGTATTTGGATATAATCCACCTGTAATAGCGTTCTCGCCTGCAAGGAAAGGGCGGGATAGTTCACTTAAAGACACTTACCACAATATAATTAAAACAAAAGAATGTGTAGTTCATGCTGTTACATACTCAATGGTTGAGCAGATTAGCCTTGCATCTACAGAGTATTCTTCTGATATAAATGAATTTGTAAAAAGCGGATTAACTCCCATCGATTCCGACATAGTTAAACCAAAAAGAGTAAAAGAATCTCCGTTCCAGATGGAATGTAAGCTTCTTCAAATGTTAAGTTTTGGAGAAGGAGGGGGTTCCGCAAATATGGCAATATGCGAAGTGGTTAAATTTCATGTGGCAGAAGATATTTTTAAGAATGGAATAATTCATCCGGATCTTATAGATCTGGTTTCACGTATGTCTGCTAATTTTTATTGCCGCGCAAGCGGCAGCGCTGTATTTGAAGTTGAAAAACCTGTATTAAAAAAAGGAATTGGTTTTGATAACCTTCCTCAGTTTATGAAAGAATCACATGTATACTCTGCAAATAATCTCGGTAAATTTGCAAACGTTGAGGTAATTCCTGCAGATAGTGAAGTTGAAGCCTTTATTAAAGAGTATAAAGAAAGTGTTATGCCGGGGTTTGAGGCATCAGAGGAAGCTTTTTACCGGTATCAAAGGAATGACAATTACAAATATATGTTAAAAGCCGCTCTTGGTTTATTGCATGAGGATCATCCAAAAAAGAAAATATTTTTAGAATTAAGTGCTAAGCTTGCATTAGAAAATAATGATTCTTTATTTGCCTGGAAAACAGCGTTATACTCAGGCATGATTTAGTTTTTTCCGGTCACTATCCTTTAAATAATAATTATGAAAAAACCACTTTGGGTGCCCTCTGCAGAGCGCGTCAGTGAATCAAATATGACTTCATATATGCGTTATGTGGAAGGCCTGACAAATAAACGAATTGGAACATACAGCGAACTCTACGATTGGTCTGTAAACAACATAGAAGAGTTCTGGAAGTCGATCTGGGTAATGGCTGGAGTAATACACTCCCGGAACTATGATTCAGTTCTAAAAAACCTTGGAATGCCGGGAGCTGTTTGGTTTGAAGGTGCAGAATTAAATTTTGCTGAAAACCTGTTAAGATTCAGAGATGACAATATTGCAATCATCAGCAGAAGGGAAGGAGCACCGGCAGTAACTTTAACTTATAATCAACTTTATAATATTACAGCAAGATGTGCAGCAGGGTTAAAGGACCTTGGAGTTAAAAAAGGGGACCGTGTTGCCGGGTTTGTTACTAATATTCCGGAGACTGTTATTTCTATGCTTGCAGCAGCAAGTTTGGGAGCAGTATGGTCATCGTGCTCCCCCGATTTTGGAATAAAAGGAGTTTTGGAGCGTTTTGGCCAGATTGAACCTAAAATATTATTTGCTGTTGAGGAGTATAAATATAATGGGAAAATATTTCACTCCGCAGATAAGATAAAAGAGATAACTTCTCAAATTCCATCATTAGAAAAGATCATAATAATTCCCGGATTTAATGATTTTAATACCCATGAAGTAAAAAAGACGGTTAGCGCACCCAACCAATTATATTTTAATGAGTTAATAAACAATACCTCGGATAAAATTGAGTTTAAACAACTACCATTTAATCATCCGGTTTATATAATGTATTCTTCCGGTACAACTGGTAAGCCAAAGTGTATTGTTCATGGAGCAGGCGGTACATTGCTGCAGCATTATAAGGAGCTATCACTTCATACTAACCTTACAAGAAATGATTCTATTACTTATTACACAACGTGCGGCTGGATGATGTGGAACTGGCTTATTAGTTCACTCCACTCGGGAGCACGGATATTGCTTTATGATGGATCTCCCGTTTATCCGGATACCGGGGCACTATGGAGAATGATTGATGAAGAAAAAATTACAATCTTCGGAACAAGTCCAAAGTTTATTTCCTTATGTGAAAAAGAAGGATTGCTACCCGGTGAAAAGTATAACTTAAAGTCTCTCAAAACAGTTCTCTCAACTGGTTCCCCATTATCAGAAGAAAATTTTGAATGGGTTTATAAAAATGTAAAAAGTGATTTACAGCTTTCATCTATTTCGGGCGGGACAGATATTATTTCATGTTTTATGCTTGGGAATCCCAATCAGCCGGTCTATGCAGGAGAGATCCAATCGCGGGGTTTGGGTATGAAGGTGGAAGCGTTTGATGAAACGGGTAAACCGGTAACCCGTAAAAAAGGTGAACTGGTCTGTACTGCGCCATTTCCATCAATGCCGGTTTATTTCTGGAATGATGAAGATAATAGTAAATATAAAGCCGCATACTTCGAAAAGTATCCCGGCGCCTGGTGCCATGGTGATTATATTGAAATTACAGAACATGGCGGAATAATAGTATATGGACGATCAGATGCCACATTAAATCCCGGTGGGGTGCGTATTGGCACTGCTGAAATATATAATATTGTTGAAGCAATGGATGAAGTTGTTGACAGCCTTGTTATAGGGCAAAGATGGAATAATGATATCCGTATAATTCTTTTTGTTGTTTTGAAGGATGGAGTTTTTTTAACTGGCTCCCTAACTGATAAGATACGATCCGAAATAAAAAGCTCAGCTACACCCAGACATTTGCCTGCAAAAGTATTTCAGGTAAATGATATTCCGCGAACCATAAGCGGGAAAAAGGTTGAACTTGCGGTTACCAGGTTAATTCATGGTGAAAGTATAGATAATAAAGATGCATTGGCTAATCCTGAGTCCCTGAACGAGTTTAGAAAAATTATTCCTATTTTATCAAGTTAATATTATATTTGGAGATAAAGCAGCACAGGTGTTAGCCTGTGATAAAAAAAACAAGATCACAGACTAAAGTCTGTGTTACATGAGGAACCCTTGATGGACAACTTTTCCAGGGAAGTTACAGGAGATATTGTAGTTCATTCCGTAAACATTAACAGGGCTACAATGAAAGAGGCCGGGGAGTTTAAACAGGCTCTTCTTAAAGATATTAATGGGGGACAAAAAAAGTTAATTATTGATCTGAGCAAATGCGAGTTTATGGATTCGTCATTTCTCGGTTCACTCATCATGTCATGCAAAGAAGCTGAAAAACATGGCAGTATATTAAAAATAGCCGGAGTTCATTCAGATGCCCAAGTTATACTGGAAATTACCGGCACTTCTAAAATTTTTGATCAGTACAAAAATAAAAATGAAGCAATAAAAAGTTTTAACGGCAATACCTGATTACCAGGTTTTTGCCGTTATCCTTCCATTTAGTTCTACCCTTAAAATTAGTATTGAGTATGAAGACTTGAGTATTGAGACTCGAAGCTGTAGTTTGATATTTAATAAGCTTGTTAACAGCTATAAAGCTATAACGGGATAAAGGATATAAAGTTTGAAAGCTTGGTATCAGGCCCATGTTTCATCCTTTATACCTCTATACCCTTATACATCTATATTTGTTATCTCACTCTGTTTTATATAAAAAATTTGGTCTTATATAAGTAATTTCAAAACCTGCCCTAACAGCATTTCTTTTTGAAACTGAATGGATTCCGGGTTTGTCATCAGCAGTTTCAAGGATCAACTCTTTTACACCAAGTTCTCTGCAATCTTCAATTCGTTTTGCCAGCAAGGCAGATTGAATCCCTTTGCCCCTGTATTCTGGGAGAGTAGAACCGAAACCCAGCCATGCATAATTTCCTTTTACGAATAACATTGCAGTGGCAACAGGAATACTGCCGTCATATGCTATATAATGTTTCCAGTGATTTCTGCCGACTGTGCCTGCAATCCATGGATGTAAAACATCGGGCCAGCCGAAATTATGAAGTAATATTTTAGCAAAAATATCTGCTTCCGGTTTGTCAATTTCTTTTATTAAGAATCCGGTATTAAATTTATGAGAAGGAGAATTATACCGGTGAAACTTGATCCAGTTATTATAATAAATAAAAGAACTCCCCTCCAATAATTCATATGAATTATCCGGCTGGGCATCCGGGTGAAGCTGAACAAAAAATCTTTTAACATTGTTTTCAATCAGTATATTTTTTAATTCCTCCAGCGTCGTTTTACCAAACGGCTTATTCAAACCCAAACCAATTATCCTGTTCAGGGCTATAATATCCACCGAAGGTATTATTGCGGCAAAGGAATACTCCAGCGGAATGACTTTTAATCCGAGGTCTTTTTGAATTTTTTCTGAAGCTGAAGCATACAGGTCGAGCCATGCCTCAGCCTCAAACTTTTCAATTCCTCTCCGCAGCCGTTTGCTGGATTGTTCGGAATATGTCTCTATGCTATTTATTACTATATGCATATAGCAGCTTTCTATAGTATCGTAATTAAAAACCTGATTATGAAAATCAGAAAATTTTTCTTTTCAGCTACAAGTAAATAAAGAGTTAATACCGGGAGAAGAATTATAATTCCCGATAAAGCAATCACAACATAGTTTCTCATATTTCCCATGATTATGCTCAGCAGAGACCATCCGATAAAGATTATATGGACAGTCTCTGCGCCTTTCATTTTTTTATAATATAATAATCGTTCTGAATATCATGTTTAAAGTTTTTGATCTCAATGTTTGTGAATCCTGCTTCATTCAGCATTTCAACAGCTTTCTCTCTGCCCCACATAGTCCCAAGTCCCATTCCATTCTGTGCAAGAGATACAGTCATACAGTGCATAGTTGAAACAGTATAAAGCAATGGCCCAAGCGGAAGTTCCATATTGTTGTTTAGCTCTGAAGATGCTGAAATATCCTGCATTAAATAAATGCCGTCATCTTTAAGAGCTGTGTTAATGCCTGAGAGGACATTATCCGGCCTTGCCTGGTCATGAATTGCATCGAATGATGTAATAAGATCATATATTTTCTCAGGAGCAGTTAAATTGAAATGTGTCAAATCCTGTATATCAAATACAACATTTTTAAGGCCCGCTCTTTCAGCTTCCAAAGCTGCACTGTTAACAGCTTCCTTACTTAAATCGACTCCTTTAAATCGGCTGTTTGGAAACTTCTTTGCAAGCAGGTTAAGGGCTCTTCCCTTGCCGCAGCCTATGTCAAGTACGGTTATACCTTTTTCCAGTTTTTCTATCAATCCCGGAATAGAAGGAAGGATAACATCAATTAAGGATGAAACAACTGATTGACCACTGTCATCTGCCATAACCTCATGGAATCGTTTATATTCAGAATAAGGAACTCCACCGCCATTCATAAAACACTCAACAATATTATCTTCAACAGAGCCGAGCACGGAAATATATTGCGTAAATACTGCAATGTTATCAGCGCCGGCATCGCGTGTTAAAAATGCAGCATGTTCAGAGGGGAGTGAATAAGTTGTTGTTTCAGGATTATATTCCACTATCTTCCCGGTTGTCATAGCGCCAAGCCATTCTCTTACATATCTTTCATTTAATCCTGAAGCTTCAGCAATCTCATGGCTGGTTGATGGGGGCATCTTCTTTAATGTATCAAAAAGACCTGTTCTATGCCCTACAGAAATCATTAAAGCAGTAGCACCATTATTCATTACCTGTAATAATTTACCTGCAAAATCTTCAGCTTTTTGAGCATCCATCTGATGTACTAAACACATTTTAACTTTCTCCTTGTTTACTATTTATTTTATAAAAAGATTGAGTAATAAGGGGACAGGTAAATCCTGTCCCTCATCTGGAATCAATATCTAACTAAATAAGTTGTTCCCTTATTTATATGATGCTGATAGTAGAGGTTTTTGCTTATATTTCTGACTCTTTCGCTGTCGTCAAACTTAGCTGTACCACATAAGCTGTAAATTCCTCTGCCGTCTTCAATCTCATAAAGAGATAATGCTGCAGCTATTCTTTCTATTTCTGATTTACCTTCACGCAGCATCTTCATTAGTGGAATAACTGCAGTAGAAAAATCACTCCTGGTTAAGTATCCCTGCTGTATGAATTCGAAAACCCTGAGTGCAGCACTGACCTTAAGTCCAACATTTTCCGAATCAATACCGTTAACTAAACTTCTAACAATCTTTTTTTTCTGTATTTCCGGAAAATTTTTGCAATGATTTTCTATTGAAAACAACAGAACAAATGAGAATAGAGCTATGAACACAATGAACTTTTTCATAAAACCTCCTGGGTTGATTTTTTATTATTTTTTAGTCTTCTTTAATTGAATAACTAAGGTTTGTTGATCGAACGGTACAAACATAAGATTTAAGCGGGGGGGTTAACAACGTAGAGATTACCGTATTTGCATGTAATACTTACCGTAGCAGGGAAGTAATATTACCGTATTTTATATAGGTATGTCACTAATTATTTAATTTTTATACTGGTTGCGGATTATCTGTTATTGCACAAAATGCAGGGATTTGCGCAAAGTTTTTGTTGGAGTTAATCTGTTAGTGTAAACTCTTTGGCTTTTGAAATTGCTTCGGTCCGGGTACGGCAGTTTAATCTTTGCAGTATGTTGCTTACATGCATATCAACTGTACGTGCGCTTAAAAATATCTTATTTGCAATTTCTTTGTTGGTTAATCCTTCTCCAACAAGCTGAAGAATTTCATACTGTCTTTGTGTTAAACCAAATTTATTTGCTCTGTCGGCAGAATCGGGATTTCTTGATTCTTCTGTTTTTAACCCAATTGATAACATAGCATTAGATATTTCGGAAGCCAGCGGTCTGGTACCAAGATTTTTTGCAGTACGTAAAGCCTTACTCAGGTACTTTTCTGCGGTTTCATTGTCACCTGTTTTAATTAAAACCAGGGATAACCGGTATTCAGTTACTAACTGTTCCAGGGGGTTCCCGGGCCTTTCAAGAAGTACAAGTGCCTGACTGTACTGTCCAAGTGCCTCTTCAAGATTATTATTTAAAACAGCAGATTCAGCAAGAGTAAATGCAAGCACACCCATAGCTTCAGGATTACCGGTTTCACCTGCAATCCTGGTAAGTATTTCTGCGGTTTTGGTAATTTCTTTTTTCAGATTTCTCTTATTAAAGAACATTGAAGCCCACATTAAAATGGGAATTATATCATGCATATCATAAATATCATGCCAGCGTGAAAGAATAGTATTATAGCAATCCTCTGCCGCTTTAAAATCAGACTGGTTTTCATGGCATATTGCCAGCCCCCAAAGAGCGCACAGCTCGGTAATAGCATTCCTGAATTTCCGGGCAAGCTGAAGAGACTTATTCAAATTTTTTAAAGCAGTTTTTGTTTCTCCTCTTAATGCCTGGATTAATCCTGTCATTCCATAACCTACAGGCAGGGAAGTGGGAGGTGTGTATTCACTTGTTAAAACTTCCCTGCACATGTCAAGAGATTTTTTCCATTCACCTGTTTGAAAAAACAAATATGACATACAGCTTAAACAGACCCTTGCATTAATCTCTTCACCGTTGTTCACACAGAAATCATATGCATTAACATATACTGAACGTGCCCCCTGGTAATCAGAAGCATATTCCAGTGTTGTTGCCAGTCTCCGGTAAACTTCTGATGCAGTATTAGTATCATTACTATTAAGAGCTATTGATAATGCATCATAAACTATCTGTTTTCCTTCATCAGTTTTACCAAGCATAGCAAGAACATTTCCGTACAACCCCATTGCACGCGCTCTTATGGAAGTTATCCCGGCATCCTCAGCAATAGATATTGATTTTTTAGCCAGGTCTGCTGCATTATCAAGCTGCAGCATTGCGGTGCATTTTCCGGCGGCTAGTAAATATTCAAGAGCAGCTTCTCCGGGTAAACCGCACTTCTGAAAATACTCTGCAGCCAGTATACGTGATTGTACTGAAAGTTCCCATAATGCTTTAAGTCCGTATGCCGCAGCCAATGACCGGTATGTATCCGGCATTATTTTTATATTTTTCTTTATTTCGGCTATTTCAATTATTTCTTTTAATACTGTAATTGACTCATCTGTTTTGCCCGAAAGTTGTGTACAATATGCATATTTTTTAAGTATCTGAACTTTTTTGTTCAGGTCAAAATCCGGCTGCCACATCTCAAGTGCTTTACCGGCAGCCCGGGCCGCATCTTCATAAGCATACACATTAAAATAGTTTTCAATTGAATTAATTAAGGCATCAATAGCTTTATCATTTTCTTTTGCTGCCAGCCAGTGTTCGGCTATTAATTCCGGAAGAGCATTATTATTCTCCAGGTATTCAGCTATTTGTTTGTGTATTTGTTTTTTTCTGGACCAGTTAATCTGGCTTTTTACTGCTTCTCTTATTAAGGTGTGTTTAAATGAGGCACAGTCATTTGTCTCTGTAAGCCAGTTCTTTTCAAAAAGTTCATCAATGCCTTCTTCATTGCCGGACAATTTTTCAAGCATGCTTAGCTGAAATTCAGATCCGAGCAATGAGGCAGCCTCAAGCAGTTCTTTTCCCGTATCAGATAAAGAACTTAATTTTTGCAGTACTATATCCTTTATACTTTCAGGAACAGGAATTATCCCTTCATTCTTAATATCAAATTCATCATTAATTTCAAAAAGTATATTATTCTCTAATAAGGATTCAATTATTTCTTCTGTGAACAGGGGATAACCAAGAGTATGGTTATATATTGTTTCTGCGGCTTTTTCACTAATCTTTTTATTTAATATAATTTCAACAAGTTCTCTTGTCGTGTCATAGCCTAACGCAGCAAGATTTATCTCATTTAACTTTCTTGCTCTTTTTAATTCACTCCGTAGTTTCCTTATCCTGTGTTCATGGGTAATTTCCTCGGTTCGGTATGTACAAATAATTAAAACAGGGTGCCCTGAAATTTTATCTGCAAGTAGTGGGAGCATATCTATGGAAGCATTATCGGCACATTGAATATCATCAAAAAATATTACCAATGGCTGGTTTGCACTTATTGAAATAACCGCTGAAACAATAGCCTCTTTTAAGGTCTCAGCCTCTATATCTTCGGGTGGACTTCCAATTTCGGGTAAAAGCACTGCGAGGTATTTTTTAAATGGACCGCATTCTATCTTTCTGTTTTCCCTCAGGCAGCTTCTTAAAATTCCAGTAAACAAGGAATATGGGGAGTTAATATCTTCATTGGCTCTTGCTGTATAATGCGTAATTTCAACTGTATGCAGAACATCCTCAACAAAAGCTGTTTTACCAACACCCGCCTCACCTGAAACAAGAATTATGCGTCCATTACTATTATTTAAATTATCAAGATAATGGCGAAGAGCATGCTTCTCACTATCTCTTCCGATTAGTTTATTCATCTTTTAAAAACTTTGCGTGGATAAATATTAATATACAATTTGCTTAAGTATAATAAAAGAGCTTAAAGGGACAATTAAGGTGAATGGTTTTAATTACCGGTTAAACGGCGTATATTCTATCTGAGGTTTAATCAGTCAAGCATCAGGATTGTAGTTCCAATTAAAATAATTACGGCAGCCGTTATTTTTCGTAACAAATTACCCTCACTGAATAATTTACCGCCGAATGCCACCGCCATTAATACTGAAAGCCTTTTAACTGAAAGAACCAGTGCTACAGGGGCAATCCTGGTTGCTTCTATCTGGGTATAGCGGTAAATAACAGTGAATACAGAAATAAAAACAATAAGGATAAATATTTTTTTTGTTATATCTCTTAATGTGAACCTGGTAAGCAGATTAGCTTCACTTCTACCGCGCATTTTATAAATAATACTAATGATTAATGCGGCGGCGGCATAAATAATTACATAAAAAAGCTGCTGGAACGCCATAAAAGTATAAGGCGGCAGCATATAATCTTTTAGAAGAACCCGGTCCAATAATGAGCTTACCATAAACAAAATTAGTGCAGTAAAAACATAAATATATTTGGAAGATCTGAACAATACCCTGAACGGCTCGAGCAGTGAATCAGATTGTTTTTGTATTTCAAGTATGTATGTACCGGCAACCATTAAAAAAACTCCAAGCCATTCCTGTCCTGTTAATGAGTCATTTATAAGAAAAGAACCCGCTATAGCTACTAGTCCGGGAGAAATTGCCAGTAATGGCAGTGCTTCACTTATCTCCAGATTTTTTATTGCCTGCATAACACATAAAAAGGCTGTTGCACTTAATATGGTTTTAAAGAATAGTATCAGCAGACTAAAGGAAAAAACATTATCATATTGAACCAGCCAAAAGAATGGAATAGAAAAAAGAAGTGTTACGATTGAAACAAGGAAGGAAAAATTAAAAGCATTTAAAGAGAAAAGCGCTTTCTTTTCAAGTATTGTAGATGAAGCAGAAAACACTGCTGAGGTGAAAGCTATCAGAAACCAATTCATAATGTATCAGAGCTTAGTAGAAGAATCAAAAAATTTCCTCACCTTTCTGTTTGGCTGCTTATTGTCCTATGGATGTTAATACTTTCAGATAAAAATTTCTTCCAGGCCCAACAAGAATATTTCCCCTTGTTGTTGATAAATGATCCCTGTAATGTTTATTAAAAATATTTTCAATTCCTGCCATAAATTTAACACTATATGAAGAAATATTTATGTTTTTTGTATTAAAACTGAGATCAAACAAGGTATAACCCCCTGTAGCCGTTTCTCCCTCAGCCACATTGTTTTGAGCTGCATAAATTGCTGATGATACATCGGTCTGAATCATATCAAAAATAATAAACCTGAGCCCGATAATGTTTTTAAGCGGCGGTATTTCAGGCAGACTGCCGTCAGCAGTAACATCCTCCCCCTTAACATATGACGAGGTAAAATGAAAAACAAAATCCTTATAAAAATTATATTCTGTATTTAAATCGAAACCATACAGCCTTGCTTCTCCAATATTTGTTTTTATGAAGGCATTTCTGTCCTCAAATGTTCCGGGTATTTCCGTAATAAGATTGTTAAAATAATTGAAGAAGAAACTTGAGACAATTTTTATATTTGATATATAATACCTGATACCAAGGTCTGCCGATTTTACTCTTTCCGGCTCCAGCAGAGGGTTGCCAATACGCACATAACTGCCCTGGTCAATATACTGGAATCTTTCCTCAAGAGAAGGGGAGCGGAACGCATAACCTGCGCTTAATGTTAGATCAAGGCTTCTGTTCAGGGAATACTTTAGTCCTATATTAGTACTGTATGAGTTTTCATCTGCACTTATCTTATTCCAGATAATTTTCTGGCCCGCAGGTGCATCATTTCTAATTCCGTTAGTAATCTCGTATATTGGATTTAATGTTGTCTCACCGCTGATATCTATTTTATCTATTCTTGCTCCAATGGAAACTGATAGTTTATCCTCAATAAGTTCTGCATCATCCTGTGCAAAGATACCATAACTTTTAAATTTGGAATCCGGTAAAGGTTTTTCACCAATAATTCTATTGGTAGTATTAATAACATTTCCCTGCGGGTTCAGTACTTCAATTAACTGGTGCCTTTCACGGTTGCCATTATAGCTTCTGTCCCAGTAATCAAATCCTAAAATAAGATTATTATTTTCAGAAAGCAGAAAATTTCCCTGGAGAAGAATATTGTTGTTTCTATGTTCTGCTTCAGGAGTAATTTTAAGTACGCTTACCCTCCGTGCGGGAGTAGTTTCAGTTGCAGGAATATTCTGCACTATATGAGGAATATTTTCTACATTCCTTTCAATTTCCTGGTGAGAGTATTTAAAAGAAAGTTTATAAAGAAGCTTTGAGATATTTTGAATATCATATGCACCGGAAATAAGCTCACGTCTTTCATCGGGATATCTTACATCAGCGGTATTTGGAAATACCGAAGCTCCCGGTATGCCAACATCAACTGCTTTAAATAACTGATAATTAATTCTGAACAGGTGATTTCGCACAGGTACAACATTCAGAGAGCCGGAAAAACTATAATCTTCAAACTGACTATTCTCAAGCTCTCCGGCAGGTGTACTGATATTGCCGGCTTTTCTATATGATCCGGAAATTTTAGATGACCAAATAGAGCCGCCCCCACTAACAGAACCTGAAGTTACAGATGAATTATTTACAGAATTATATCCTGTATTTATACTTCCACCTAAAGAAAAACTATTTCTGAACTCAGGCGATTTTGTAACTATATTTATAATTCCGCCGGTAGCTCCGGAACCGTATATTGATGAGGAAGCCCCCTTTATTATTTCAATTCTTTCTATATCATTTACATCAACCATTGAGAAACGGGCTGCAACATCTGTTGAAGTTGCAACCCTGTTCCCGTCAATTAGTGCAACAATATTTTCCCGGTTAAGCCCTCTAATGCTTATTTCAGTTCCCCACACGCCATCATTTATTACCGATATACCAGGTTCTTTTTTTAGTATATCCGGCAGTGAGTGAAAGGGTTTACTTTCCACCTGTGACTGTTTTATCATCAACTCAGAATAAGGCGAGTTACGAAGATACTTATCAAAACGGCTTGTACTAACAATAACTTCGTCAAGCTCAATGGGAGAAGGCTCCAGTGAGAAATTAATTTCAGTGTCATTACTAACAACTGCGTCCCGGTTAAAGGATTTATAGCTTATATGAGATACCCTGATCTCATAATTTCCTTTATCCAGATTATTTATTACATACTCTCCCTGGCTGTTTGTATAAGCCATATTTGCATAGCTAATAAAAACTATAGCGCTCTGTACCGGTTTACCTGAAAAAGCATCACTAACCCTTCCCCTTAAAGTAAAATCCTGAGCGTACGAGGTGGAAAGAACCATTATTGTTACCAAAAAAACATAGAGGATATATCTCATATAATTGTTAATAGTCTATTGTAACTATTCTCCCTTTTGTGAAGTTGAAAAATATATCTTTTTTTGCAATTTTAATACCGTCCATCAAATCTTCTGCCGTTTTTCCTGCTGCCTGCATGCAAGAAGGGCAGGCATAGATATTTATCCCTTTTTCCAATAATATTTTTATTGATTCATGAGAAGTTGGAAAAGTAGGATAAGAAATGTCTTCAGAATCTTTTAGAACTACGTCAATTCCATTTATATCAAGGTAAACAAGAACGGCTTTATCTTCGGCCATAATTGTTGCCATTTTAAGCGCCATTACTACCCGGTGCGGATTATCATGACCGCTGCTGATATGAATTAATATTCCGTCAGCTTCCGGGTCTGACTGTGCAATACTATCCCTTCCGGTAAGAAGGGATGAAAAAAGTATAGTAAACAGGAAAAGTAATGAAAATAATTTTTTCATTTGTTCGTCCTTTATGGTTATTTAATCACATTTACTTCTTTAAAATAGTATCCATAACTTTTTCTTTGCTTATTTCTTTTGTGCAGAAAAACCAGTCATAACATTTTATACCGTTTTTAGATTCCATTCTTTCTTGTGCAACCCCGCATGAACCGGCAGTAGGAACGATTACATCATCACCGGGGCGCCAGTCTGCCGGTGTTGCAACAGAGAATTCATCGGCGGTTTTAAGTGCAACTATTACGCGATATAACTCGTCAAAATTTCTGCCGAGGCTTAATGGGTAATAAATTATAGTTCTGATCATTCCTTTGGGATCGATAACAAATACTGCGCGGACAGCTTTTGTATTGCTTTCACCAGGCTGAATCATGCCATACTTTTTAGCAACTTCCATTGTAATGTCTTCAATAAGAGGGAACTTCACTTCGATATTTTTCATCCCTTTATATTCTATCTTATCTTTTATAGTACGCAGCCATGCAATATGACTGTAAAGCCCATCCACAGATAATCCAACCAGCTTACAATTAACTTTTGCAAACTGATCTTCCATTGAAGCAAACGTCATGAACTCTGAGGTACACACAGGGGTAAAATCTGCGGGATGGCTGAATAAAATTACCCAGCTTCCTTTATAATCTGCAGGAAAATTTATATCCCCTTGTGTTGTAACTGCCTTAAATTCAGGAGCGGGTTCGCCTATTCTCGGTAATGATATTTGATTACTTGTTTCCATTTTTATTCTCCATTTTTTATAGTTTAAAATTACTGATCTTTCATCAGATGAAAGATTTTTAATTTTGATTCATTCAGGATATACAATTTTTATACTAATGATGATTGCAAACTAATCCTGCATCGTTTTTTAACTCGCCTTTAGTAAACATATTTACTGCATCACTTATTAAGTCAACATCAGTAAAAAGAGTAATAATATTGTGCTGTTTAAGATCTTCCACCACTCTCCAGCCGCCTCCTTTAGAAATCAGGTAACTGCAATCTTTTAGTCCCTCAATTAAATGTGTATGGCTGTGTCCGTGCCCTTCGGCATGATCATGATGTTCGGGATTCAATCTGTGGTTGGTAAATAGATTTTCCCTATGCTCTTCATTAATTATTTTATCTCCATCAATTTCGTATACCATAAATGATCTGCATTTACCTATATGCCCCGTAACTCTTTTACCATCATTTGTTGCTATTGCAATTTTCACTTATTTCTCCTTTTATTTTTTATGTTTAATAATTCTTCGTCGTTAATACGTATTGCTTTACCATTTAAAATTCCATCCGTAACTTTTCTGCGGGCAGATTCCAGTATGCGCCCGAAAGTTGCTCTTGATATATTCATTTCCTTTGCCCCGTTTTCGTGAGAATATGCAAGCAAATCTGCCAGACGTAGTGTTTCCAGTTCATCATGTTCAAGTGTTATTTCTTCAAGATCGTAAACAGGTATTCCCCTCGGTTTGAAATAATAACTTGAAGGATTACAGCGTATTCTGCGATATTTTCTGGGTCTTGGCATTGTTTTTATATTATGAGCATATGCTCAAAACTATAGAATTTAATTGTTATATCAAATAATAAAAAAATATTTTAGATGTGATATATGAATTATTGATAGAAGGATCTGAGATGTTTAAAATATAAGTCAGATCCTCTTGTGAAGGGATATTGATAGATTATAAAAAGAAATATGTACTCTTTATAGCTCCAGTCTTTTACTTGCAAGAAGCGCTGTAACAAGTTCTTCCATTTTAAATGGTTTAATAATATAATTATCCATTCCTATAGAGAGATACTTATCCCTGTCAGTGCTTAAAGCATTGGCAGTCATTGCAATTATAGAAGGCTGGCGTTCTTTGGGCAGCAGTCGTCTTATCTCAATAGTAGCCTGTTCGCCGTCCATTTCGGGCATTTGAACATCCATCAGAATAACATCATAAACCTGCCGTTCCAAAGCATCAAGTACCTCAAGTCCGTTAAAAGCAATATCTGCGGTATAGCCAATTTTACTAAGGAATCTTAAAGCAACCTTTTGATTTATCAGGTTATCTTCTGCAAGCAGTATACGCAATGGATGTTTTTTTCCTATTTCGGCATCAATATGTTCAGGTACTACTTCTTTTCTCTGCGGTATTACTGCAGCATTTTTATTAAGCACTGTAAGCAATGCGTTATATAAGTGTGATGCTTTTATTGGTTTAGTTAAAATAGCTGCAAAATTTGAAAGACTGTTTTTTTCCCAGTATCCGTATGATGATAAAAGTATAAGAGGTATGGTTTTTCCTTTATAAGTTTTCCTCATCTCTTTTGCCAGTGTTATACCATCCATTTCCGGCATGTGGAAATCTAGTATAGCAAGGTCGTAAGTCTCTCCCCGGTTAATCAAATCTAAAGCTTCAGGACCTGAAGAAACTCCGATGGGAATCATTCCCATTGCTGTAGTTTGTTTAATAAGGATAACCTGATTTGTAACATTATCATCAACAATAAGGAGTTTTTTATCTGATAAGCCCGTCAGATCTTTTTCGACTACTTTTTCAGAAGAAATTTCTGTTAATATTGTAAAGTGGAATGTAGCCCCTTCACCGGGAATACCTGTACTTTCCACCCACATTTTACCCCCCATAAGCTCACTGAGCTGTTTGCTTATGGCAAGTCCTAATCCGGTTCCGCCAAACTTCCTTGTTGTTGATGCATCCACCTGGTAGAAAGACTGGAACAGACGGTTCTGGCGGTTTACTGGTATTCCTAATCCGGTATCTTTTACGGCAAAATAAATTTGGTAAACATTATTATCGTGAAGCTGCCCTTTGGCCGAAACAACTACCTCTCCCTGTTCCGTAAATTTAATAGCATTGCTAAGCAAGTTGACAAGTATCTGTCGTACTCTTGTTACATCACCGATAACTTTTTGAGTTAAACCATCATCAAGTGAGTAGAGCAGTTCAATGTTTTTATCTGCAGCCTTTGAGGCAACCAGGTCAAGCGCTTCTTCTATACACAGCCTTACATCAAAAGGATGTTTCTCCAGTTCAATTTTCTGAGCTTCTATCTTTGAGAAATCAAGTATATCATTTATAAGTGCTAATAATATATCACCTGAGCTATTAATTGTTTCAACATAATCTCTCTGCTCTTCATCCATAGTTGTTTTAAGAAGCAGCCCGGTAAAGCCTATAATTGCATTAAGAGGTGTTCTTATTTCATGACTCATATTAGCTAGGAACTGGCTTTTAACTTTATTTGCTTTGTGAAGATCAAGATTTGTTTTTTCTAATTCTTCGTAAGTTTTCTTCAGTGCTTCTTCAGCTTCTTTCCGGTTTGTAATATCATGGCTGACACCCAAAATTCCCTTAATATTTCCCTCATTATCTTTAAGCGGAATTTTACTGCCTATATGCCAGTGTTCTTTACCATCGCTGTAAACAATAATTTCTTCTTTTCCAAGCAGTGCTTCACCGGTTTCAAGAACCCTTAATTCATCCTCATATGAATCATTTATAACTTCTTTTTCACGAAAATCAAAAATAGTTTTGCCAAGTGCCTCTTCCTGGCTTTCTACACCAAGATATAAAAGATGTGCTTTGTTATTCAGAACGTAGCGGCCGGTGGTATCCTTAAAGAATATCAGGTCAGGCTGGTTATCAATTAATGTTTTAAATAGGTTACGTTCAACCTGAAGTGCTTCTTCTGCGCGCCTTTGTTCTGTAACGTCGCGGTCAATTCCAATTATATATGTTCCACCGTTTATTTTTATAGGTACCGCAGCATACTCAATAATATTATGCCTGCCGTCAGGGCGTATCCAGGAAAAAGACCCTTTATAAGTTTTTTTATAATCTTGATTTTTATCTTCACTAATCTGTTTTTGAAGATTATAAGTATTATCCAGCTTTAATAATTCTTCACGCGGCCTGCCTGCAATTTCAGCATACCTCGGGTTGCAGTCCAGCAGTTTCCTTTTTGCCGGATCAGGATTTCCATCGTATATGCTTATACCATCAAAGGCATTATCAAAGATAAGACGGAACTTTTCTGCTGCTTCATGATAAGCCAGCTCAGCTATTTTCCGTTCAGTAATATCGCGGCCAATCCCAACAAGTCCGGTTACTTTATTATTCTTATCCTTCACCGGAATTTTAGAAGTAAGCAGCCATCTTTTTTCCCCTTCAGGATCGATAAAATACTCTTCTCTGTTTAGAACCGGGTTCCCCTGTAAAACAGACTGATCATCCTTATAAAATCCTTCAGCCACTTCCTTTGAGAAAAAGTCAAAATCAGTTTTGCCTATAATCTCAGATTCAGACTTGCAGCCCATGTTCCGCAGATCTACATAATTTGCAATTGTTTTGCGGCATTCCAAATCCTTTGCATAAAAAGCATCAGGTATATTATCAATCAGTGTACGAAGCAGCATACGTTCATGCTGCAAAATTTCCTGCGATTTTTTAGATTCCGTGATATCTTCATAGGTGCCCAGAATACCAATTACATTACCATCCTTATCACGCAAGGGTACTTTACTTGTTTTCAACCAGCCAACTGTTTTATCCGGACGGGTTTGTGCTTCTTCAAAATTTATTTTTGGAGTGTTGGACTCCATTACCTTCTTATCATCATTCCTGTATAATTCGGCTTCATTTTTCCACCCATAATCATAATCACTTTTCCCAATCATTTCTTCCGGACTATTGGCGCCTGCATCTTTTGCAAATTCTTTATTACACCCTAAATAGTTAAGATTCTTATCTTTCCAGAAAACCCTCTGGGGGATTGTGTCCAAAATTAATTGGAGCATCTGGCGTGATTGGAAAAGTTCATTTTCAGTTTCTTTTATTTTTGCAGTTGATTTTTCAAGCTTTTTTATGTGTGTCTTTAGTTCAGCAATTTCTTCCTGCAATTCTTTCTTTGTCTTTTTATCGTCATTAGCTGCTTGTTTGGGTTTTTCTGAATGGGTTCCTCTCATTTTTTTAATTCCTTTGATTTGAGATATACAGGCTTGAGAAGGGTTTTTTTATTGCAAGAAACTGATGGATCATTCTGAATTTATTAAAACGGTTTAATGTTCAAAAAAATAATTTAAACTGCAATAGAAATTTACAAATTCTTTTATAAGATGAAAGAATAAAATTTAATATATGCGTTTTTATAGCAGAATAGTAATAGAATATCCCGTATTTAAGGTATTCATTACAATTGTAAGAATTTTAAAATCTTAGGATTGAAAAAACCTAATATAAAAATATTGTTTCCTTTTCAGGAATTTTAGCATATTGAATTGTAAATTTTACTGGTTTGACACTAATTACAAACCAGACTTAATAGCCTGTCAAAATAAAGGGAGTTCTAATGCAATACTTAAAAATTTGGTCCCTTATCTTAATATTGCCACTGCTTTTTTTTCGATGCAGTTCAGGTAATTCAGTCTCAATAGAAAGATTTTCACCGGAAGGAGAAGTATCTGCCAATTCAATTTTTACAATTGAATTTTCAGAAAATCTTGCACCCTCAGATGTAATTGATAAATGGCTGAATGATGAGTTTATTGTATTTGAACCCGCCATAAAGGGTAAATTTAAATGGACTGCCCGCAATAAATTAATATTTTCTCCCGATTTTCCTCTGCAGCCAATTCAGGCTTATAAGGCTGAAGTAACAGATAAAGTTTTGTTTAAATCAGGATTAAGCTCTGATTTTGAAGAATATGAATTTCATACTCCCGATTTTGATGTTACAAGTGTTGAGTTTTTCTGGAACCAGATTCCTTATCAGTCCTATAAAATTAGTGTGCAGGCAAATATTCATTTCACCTATCCTGTTCCCCCGGAAAAACTTAAAGAATACCTGGTAGTTAAAAGAGATGGTGGTGAAGTTAATAATTATATAATTCATACCGAAAGTCCTTCTGAGGTTATTGCAATAAGCTTCGGAGAAATAAATCAAAAAAAAGAAGAACAGGACTTGTCGGTTACTGTTAAAGAAGGGCTGATCTCGGCATTAGGTAAGAAGCCTTTACAAAATAACAGGACTTTCGAAGAGGATCTTCCCCCCATTACCGAACTTGCAATTACAGGCGTATCATCTGGTTTTGACGGTAGCAACGGTTGGATTCTTGTTAATACAACACAGACTGTTGATGAGCAAAAATTAAAAAACTATATATCAATAAAACCCGGTAAGCACCTGAATTATTTTGTTAATGAAAATTCTTTCCGGCTTGAAGGAAACTTTACCGATGTTCAATCTGCAGAGTTGATTATAAAAAAAGGATTACCCGGTTTATTTGGTGGCACTTTACAATTTGAATTTGAACAGGAAGTATCATTTGTAAATTTAAAACCTTCTGTAAATTTTGCAGATAAAAAGGGGATATATCTTTTAAGGGGTGGATTAAAAAATCTGGAAGTAAATGCTGTAAATGTTCCTTCTGTTGAAGTTGAAGTATCTCAGGTGTTCCAAAATAATATTCTTTACTTCCTTGACAGGTACAGCTACAGTTATAACGATGATTATTATGACTATGGCAGATCATATTATGTTTCAGATTATGGCAAACATCTTTATACTGAAAAGGTTGATCTGAAAAACAGTGAAAACTGGGTTGAAAAGTTTACTGTTAATCTTGATAAAGCTCTTGATCAAAAGTACAGGGGTATTTATGTAGTAAATGTAAGATCTGAAGAGGAGGGATGGATAAGTGACGGGAAAATTATCTCCTTATCTGACCTTGGGATTATTGCAAAAAAATCTGATGATCAACTGCTTGTTTTTGTAAACAGTATTTCTTCTGCTGAACCTGTTGGAGGTGTAGCAGTTAATCTTATTTCATCTAATAACCAGGTATTACTGACGGGTGAAACTAACGGAGACGGAGCAGTAACCTTTACTGATATAAAAGGCAAAATTAATGACTTCAGGCCTGAATTAATAACGGTTGAAAAAGGAGATGATTTTAATTATCTCGCCCTTGGCCAGACATATATTGAAACCTCGCGGTTTGATGTCGGCGGCAATTATAACTATTCTTCTCAATTTACCACATTCATTTATTCAGAACGTAATTTATACAGACCCGGGAATAAAGTAAATCTTAATGCAATTATAAGAAATGATGAGTTAGGAATTGAAAAAGATATTGCGGTTTTAATAAAAATAATTACACCTTCGGGTAAAACATTTGGGGAATACAAAAAAACATTGAATAAAGAAGGCTCACTTGAGTTATCGTTAGATATACCAACTTATGCACAAACAGGAGAATATGCCGCAGAGTTTTATTCCGGCCCGGATCAGATCATAGGTTCTTACAGGTTCAGTGTAGAAGAATTTTTACCCGATAAAATAAGAGTAAATCTGAAGGAAAGTAAAAAAACGGCTTACCCGGGGGATATTGTTTCAGTAAATATAGATGCAGAGTTTTTATATGGTGCTAAAGCATCAGGATTAAAATACCAGGCTGAATCTCAATACAAACATAAGCCTTATCAAAGTAAAAATTACCCGGCATTCGATTTTTCAAATTCATCTACAACAAATACAGATGCCGAAAGTAATTTTATTGATGGTGTACTGGATGATAACGGTAATGCAGCTATAACAGATACAATCCCACCTGATATTACAGGGGGTGGAATAATTGAAAATAATATTTACGTAAGTGTATTTGATCTTACCGGAAGAACTGTAAACAGGTATGCTTCAATAGACATATTTCCCAAAAAGTACTTTATAGGTATAAATGCTCCGGGATATTATTTCGGAACTAATGAAAAGTTGTCTTTTAAACTTGTTGCCGTAAATGAAAAAGATGCTGTTGTAAATAATTTTAGAGCGAAAGCAGCATTGGTCAGGTATGAATGGCATACAGTGTTAAAGAAAGATTATTCCAACAGATATTATTATGCTTCAGAAGAAAAGGAAATTAAAGAATGGGAAAAAAATACTGATCTATCCGGCGGGATAAAAGATTTTTCTTTCTCTGTTTCTCATTCAGGTAAATACCAGCTTAGGATTTATAAAGAGGGGAGCGAAGATTACCAGGCGAAATCATTTTATGCATACGGATGGGGAGCATCAACAGCTTCATCATTTCAGGTTGATAAAGAAGGAAGAGTTGAAATTGTAGCTGATAAAAAATCATATGAGCCGGGAGAAGAAGCAAAACTCCTGTTCACTGCTCCATTCAGCGGTAAGATGCTGCTAACAATTGAAAGAAACAACGTATATGAATATGAATACATAGATATAGATTCAAAATCAGCAGAAGTAAAAATTGATCTGCCCGAAAAGTACATGCCTAATGTTTATGTGTCTGCAACTCTGTTTAAAAAACATAATACTGATAATTCTACGCCGTTTTTAGTCGGCCATGGTTTTATTTCTATTAGTGTAGAGAAAAAGAAAAATCATCTTCCTGTTACAATTACTGCTCCATCAAAAATAAAACCAGATACCAAGCAGGTAATAACTGTTAAAACAGTCCCGGAGAAAGATGTTTATATTACTCTTGCCGCAGTTGATGAAGGTATTCTTCAAATTAAAAATTATGTAACCCCTGATCCTTATGCATATATGTATGGCAAACGCGGATTGAATGTGAGCAGCTATGATTTATATAAATTGCTTCTCCCTGAGATTGTATCGCGGAGTTCATCACCGGGCGGTGATGCAGCGGAAGAATTGCGCGAACTTGGCAAGAGAACAAACCCCGTTACAACTAAAAGGGTTAAACTTCTTTCCTATTTTAGCGGCATAAAAAAATCTGATGGAAATGGTATTGTAAAAATTAATCTGGATATACCCCGGTTTAACGGCGATATAAGGTTAATGGCAGTTGCGTATACGGGACAAAGATTCGGCAACGGTGAAGCCCATATGAAAGTTATGGATGACTTAATAATAGAACCGGAAATGCCCAGGTTCCTCTCAATAAATGATTCACTTGTTTCTACTGTAACTCTTGTTAATACAACCTCTGCAAAAAAGAATGTTTCACTTAGTGCTGCATCACAGGGGCCTCTGAACATTATTTCCCCAAAATCAGTAAAAGTCTCGGTTCCGCCAAACTCAACAAAATCGGTTAACTTTGCAATTAAATCATATAAAGAAACCGGCAAAGGCAAAATAGTTTTTGAAACAAGCGGTGATGTAAAAGTAAAAGAAGAAATTGAAATTGGTGTAAGGCCAATATCCCCGTTGTTCGTGGAAAGCGGTTCCGGAAATATTAAGGCGGGAAGTGAAATAAAAGTTGAAATACCTTCAGATTATATGAAAGGGACACAGAATACTACTTTAACAATAAGCAAATTTCCCGCAGTAAAACTTGCAAAACATCTTAAATATCTTGTTGGTTATCCGCATGGATGTATAGAACAAACCGTATCAAAATTATTCCCGCAGATTTATTTTGAGGAACTTGCCAAACTGGTTGCTCCGGAATTATACAGAACAAACAACCCTGTTTATTATGTTAAAGAGGGGATAAGTAAAATTGAATCGATGCAGTTATATGATGGTTCAATGGCTTACTGGCAGGGAGGAGATTATCCTAGCTGGTGGGGAAGCGTATATGCAGCTCACTTCTTACTTGAAGCAAGAAGAGCCGGTTTTGCAGTTTCAGAAAATGTATTGAAAAAACTCCTTTCATTTATTGAAAAGAAATCCCGTGAAGGAGGAACATATCAGTATGCGACATACAGGAATAACAGCCGGCTTGTAACTCAAATTGCTTATAAAGAAATAATATACGGCCTTTATGTTCTTGCACTTGGAAAAAGAGCTGATATATCTACTATGAATTATTATAAGGCCCGCCCTCATTTATTGTCTGCTGATACCAGGTACCTGCTCGCCGGAGCTTTTGCATTATCAGGTAAATGGAATACTTATTATGAAGTTGTACCCGCAAAATTTACTGCTGAAAAAACAGACAAAAAAACCGGCGGTAATTTTGATTCAGAGGTAAGGACAAATGCAATTATGCTGAATGTTCTGCTTGAGGTTCAGCCTTCAAATCCGCAAATACCTTATATGATCAAACATGTCTCTAAACTGGTTGACAACATTTATTCAACCCAGGAGAGGTCATTCGCATTTCTGGCTCTCGGTAAAGCGGCAGCAATAAATGCGGATAACGATATGAAAGTTGATATCATTGTAAAAGATAAAAAGATAGGGCTATTTAATAATTCCGATATTACAATTACCGGTAATGAAATAAATTCAGGAAATATAATCCTAAAATCTTCAGGAAAAGGGGAAGTATATTATTTCTGGAATACTGAAGGAATTAAAACAAGCAGCAAACTGAAGGAGGAAGATTCATTCATACAGGTAAGGAGGCATTATTATGACTACAGAACAGGTGTTGAGATAAACAATAATTTTACACAGGGACAATTAATTGTGTGTAAAATATCATTATTGGCTTTTAATGAGTCCGTAGAAAATGTAGTTATAACCGATCTGCTCCCATCCTGTTTTGAAATCGAAAACCCGCGGCTGTCAACATCAACCGAGTTGAGGTGGAAGAGTGATAATCCCGTTGCGGTACAGAACCTTGATATACGGGATGACAGGCTTATTCTTTTTACCGGGGCAACTAATGTTACAAGAGAATACTACTATATGCTTAGAGTAGTAAATAAAGGCAAATTCCAGCTTCCTGTTATTGGCGCTGAAGCTATGTATGCACCTGAATTTCATTCATACAATGGCGCTGATATTATAAGAGTTAATTAAATGTTTGATCCTATAAAAAATATCATGAGAAAAAGGTATGTAAAAATTATCATTGCCTTTTTCTCTTTGATTGTAATTTTTAATTTTATATTCCCTCTGCCGGATATGAAATCATATTCAAAGGTTATATATTCTAAGGAGGGAACCCTTTTAACTGCCTATCTATCTGATGATGATAAATGGAGAATGAAAACCTCCATCGATGAAGTATCACCGGAATTAAAAAAAGCTATAATTGAAAAAGAAGATAAGTGGTTTTACTGGCATCCGGGTATAAACCCTGTTTCTATTGTTAGAGCGCTGTTTCAAAATATAACCAGCGGGGAAAGAATATCCGGTGCATCTACTATAACCATGCAGGCGGCAAGATTACTTGAACCAAAAGAGAGAAACTATTTTAATAAAATATTGGAATTGTTTAGGGCAGTTCAGCTTGAAATTTATTACTCAAAGGAGGAAATACTCGGGATTTATTTAAGTCATCTTCCTTACGGCGGAAATATTGAAGGGGTAAAATCTGCGGCATATCTTTATTTTAATACCCATCCTTCTAAATTGAGTCTTGCACAGGCTATTACCCTGGCAGTTATACCAAATAATCCCAATAAACTCCGCATAGATAGAGGGGCTGAACATGTTGTTACTGCAAGAAATAAGTTATTAAAGAAATTTATCAGCAGTAAGATATTTTTAGCAGAAGATATTAAAGATGCTTTAACAGAGCCGTTAAAACCAAACAGGTTTGAAATTCCTTTTATTGCTCCCCATTTCTGTAATTTCCTGAATAAAAATTTTCCCGGCGATGAAATAAAAACATACCTTAGTTTACCTCTCCAGGTGAAACTGGAAAACCTGTTATGGAACCATGTTCAGAGAGTTTATGGAAAAGGAGTAACCAATGGCGCAGTAATAGTAATTGATAATAAAACTAATGCCGTTGCCGGTTACTGCGGTTCCTCGGATTTCTATAATGTTCAGGCATCCGGACAGGTTGACGGAGTTCGTAGTATCAGGTCCCCCGGTTCTGCACTTAAACCGTTTCTTTATGCAGAAGCTTTTAATTCAGGTAATTTTACCCCTAAAATGAAACTGCTGGATATTCCAACAGATTTTGGTGGTTATAATCCGGAAAATTTTGATTTAAAGTTTAACGGTGATGTAACTGTTGAATATGCCCTTCTTAATTCTCTTAACATTCCTGCTGTCAGATTGCTCAGGGATGTTGGTATAAAAGAATTTGAATCTTTGCTTATCGGCGGGGGAATGACAAGGATAGAGAAAGACAAAAATAAATTAGGACTTTCAATTATCCTTGGCGGATGCGGGGTTACACTTGAACAGCTTACAAAGCTATATACTGCTTTTCCCGGTAAGGGTGTATTATATGATTTGAAATATGTGCAGAGTGAAAATGATCCCGATATGAGAAGCAAAAATCTTTTTTCGGAAGCTTCCGCATACATGATATCTGAAATATTATCTCAAAATATAAGGCCCGATCTGCCTATTGAATATATCCATTCATCAAAGCTGCCGCTTATAGCCTGGAAAACAGGTACATCTTATGGTAAAAGGGATGCGTGGGCTATAGGTTATAGTCCTAATTATACTGTGGGCGTATGGATGGGAAATTTTGACGGGAAAGGATCACCTCATATTATCGGTGCTGAAACTGCCGTTCCGCTTCTTCTTGATATATTTAATACCATTGATTATAACAATACTAACAAGTGGTTTAATAAACCGGAAAAACTTCATGAGCGTAAAGTTTGTTCTTCAACCGGACTTCTGCCCGGAAAATATTGTACTAACTTTACATCAGATTACTGCATTGATAAAGTTTCACACGATAAAGTCTGCACATTAAAACAGCAGGTATATACCAATCATAACTGCAGCGTGGAGTATTGTCCCGGCTGTCTGCCCACAGAAGGAATTAGAAAAGAAATTTACCCTGTATATGATCCTGAGCTTGAAATGTGGTACCGGGAGAACGGCATAAGCTTTAAAAAACGGCCTGAGCACAACCCGGACTGCAATACGAGATTAACAAGTACAGGACCTGTTATAACCTCCCCCTCAGAAAACTATGAATACCTTATAGAAGAAAACACTGAAAGTCAGATAATGCTGAGAGCTGCCTCAATTGAAGGTGCAAGAATACATTACTGGTATATTAATGACAGGTTCTACAAAAAAGTAAAAGCAGATGAGAATGTATTCTTCAAACCTCAAAAGGGGAAAAATAAAATTACCTGTCTTGATGATATGGGAAGAGATGAGAGTATTTTTATTAATGTTAAATACTACTAATTTTTCCTAAAGGAGCTAAAACAAAAAGACATTTTTCAGTTGTAAAAAAAATGAATTCGCTCCAAAGGAGCTGAAACATTAGTAGAAACTGGTAAAAAGATTTTTTTAAAAGCGCCATGGGAGCGACACAGATTTTAGCTGCTGATCTTTAGCCGTAAAACATTATTGTCGGCTATGCCAGATACCTGGGGCTTTCCTGTTCTCCCCCTTGTCCCGTGGAAAAGGGGGAGCCTGCCTGACGGCAGTCAGGCTAGAGGGGGTTTAACTGTTAGGGATTTGCAGCCAATGCACCCAGCACGCTGAACCCTGCCTGACCGGCAGGCAAGCCCTCTTAATTCTCCCCTTACTCACGGAGCAAGAGAGAAAAAAACAGGAAACAAGGGGAGAAAAATAACAACAGAATGAAAAGAAATTTTTATTGTGAAAAGCTGAGTTCTGAATGCGGTAATGGGATATATATCCAGAGAACGCCCTAACGGGCGTTCCCTTATCAGCAGTTATAACCTTTTGGGTCCTGCGTCAATCACTTCCTGCGAGCAGCCTTTTTTGAACAGCTTAAAGTTCTCTACAAACCTTGCAGCAAGTGCATCATATTTCTGCCAGTATTCTTCTTTGTTGCCCCACGAGTTGGATGGATCAAGAACATCCTGCGGTACTTCAGGGCAGGTGAGTGGTACTTCAAATC
>JAWOJF010000072.1:0-24410 GCA_046481785.1 Ignavibacteriaceae bacterium
AAATACAGCACCGCGGACGGGAAAGCGAAGTTCCTGGCCTCACCGTGGCCTACTTTTCACACAATCCCGGGGGAAGGTATTATCATGACAAGACAGACAATTGACATCTTAACAAAAATGAATAAATATTCTCCTTATCTTACTTTTGGGACAGCCCCATCTTTTCCACTTGCTTAAATGAACAAAGCCCGATAACTACACAATTCCCTGGTCAATCATAGCATCGGCAACTTTAAGGAAGCCAGCTATATTAGCACCGTTAACATAATTGCAGGGTGTACCAAATCTTTCTGCAGTTTCATCACATTTTTTGTGAATGTTTTTCATTAACTGTAATAAACGTTTATCTACTTCTTCTCTGGTCCAGTGCAGGCGCATACTGTTCTGAGCCATTTCATATCCCGATATTGCAACACCCCCCGCATTTGCCGCTTTCCCCGGCCCGTATAGTATTTTCTTATCAAGAAAAATATGGACACCATCCATTGTAGTAGGCATATTTGCTCCCTCGCTTACCAGATATACACCATTGTTTATAAGATTCTGAGCATCTTTAGCGTTAATTTCATTTTGAGTAGCAGATGGGAATGCACATTGGGCTTTATGATTCCACAAAGGATTAAAACCATTGTAACTTGCCGGAGTATAGACAGCATTTTTATATTCTTCGGCATATTCTCTAACTCTTCCCCGCCTGAAGTTTTTAAGCTCTTTAATATACTCAAGCTTTTTTAAATCAATTCCTTCTTCATCATAAATATATCCGTTGGAATCAGAAATTGTAACAGGTTTGGCACCAAGCTGTATCAGTTTTTCAATTGTATACTGGGCAACATTTCCGCTTCCGGAAACAAGGCAGGTTTTTCCTTCAATAGTCTCGCCGCGTTTGGCAAGCATCTCACACGCAAAATACACAGAACCATAACCTGTAGCTTCAGGCCGTATAAGAGAGCCGCCCCAGTTTAATCCTTTGCCGGTAAATACACCTGTAAATTCATTTCTTAGTTTTTTATACATCCCAAATAAATAACCAATTTCTCTCGCACCAACTCCAATATCACCTGCAGGAACATCGGTATCAGCACCTATATGCCTGAATAACTCGGCCATAAATGCCTGGCAGAAGCGCATAATTTCAAAATCACTTTTTCCTTTTGGATCAAAATTAGCGCCGCCTTTTCCACCCCCCATTTGAAGTGTAGTTAAGCTGTTCTTAAATGTCTGTTCGAAAGCAAGAAACTTAAGAATACTTTGATTGACGGAGGAATGAAACCTGAGTCCGCCTTTATATGGTCCGATAGCACTATTCATTTCAATTCTGAAAGCACGATTAATCTGAACCTCTCCCTGGTCATCAACCCATGGAACTCTGAACATAATTAATCTTTCGGGTTCAATTATTCTTTCAAGAACTTTAACAGACCTGTATTCAAAATGTTTATCCATAACCAGGGCTAATGAACTTGCTACCTCCTGTACTGCCTGAAGAAATTCAGGTTCACAGGGATTTTGTGCTTTTACCTGAGACATTAGGTCTTCAACGTAAGCGGACAATTTTCCTCCAATGTTTTAAATAAAAATATTCTGATAGAGTAGTATGATAAGCGGGTTTAATTGTATAAGTATGAGCAGTGTTGTTATTAGTAAAACCCCTCTCCACCTTTTCCCTTTTCTAATTATAAAAGTAATATTTTATATTCTCTGATGCTATACTTTTTTTGCGGTACTTTTCTTTTTGCTGCATGATTATGCGGTATTCCTATATTAAAATGAGTTTTTCTTCGAAATATTCTATGTTAATGCAGTTAAAAGTAAAACTCATCTGATGAAATTTTCTTTTAAAAACATTAAATATATTCCGCTTATAAAAAGGCAGGTGGACAGAATAATTGTTTTTTTCCCTTCGTATAATTTAGTGTTGAAGTATTATAACCTTTTGCTAAACATCTGAATATTTATGCAGGGATGTTTATTGATTTCAGCATAACTGCATTAACAATGCCTCCAAATGCAAAAAATAATCTAAAGTTTTTCATACAGTTTCTAAAATTAGTAAATTAAACATTACATTTTTTACTTTAAAATTCGGTATTCAGGAGCAACAATGAAAGAAGGATTAAATAAATACAGCAGCAGATTAACACAGGTAAAATCGCAGGTAGGCTCACAGGCAATGTTATACGGCATAGGCCTGGATGATGCGGATATGAAAAAACCTCAGATAGGTATTGCCAGTATGGGGTGGGATGGCAACCCATGTAATATGCATCTTAATGATCTGGCGAAAGCTGTAAAAGGGGGTGTTAATAAAGCAGATCTTATCGGTTTGATCTTTCATACAATTGGTGTAAGTGATGGCATTTCTATGGGTACTGAGGGAATGAAGTATTCACTCCCTTCAAGAGATGTAATTGCCGATTCAATTGAAATAGTAATGAGTGCTCAATGGTATGATGGTTTAATTGCTATACCCGGCTGTGATAAAAATATGCCCGGCTCAGTAATGGCAATGGCAAGGCTTAACCGCCCAAGCATAATGATATATGGCGGAACAATCCGTGCCGGATTTTTTAATGAACAAAAGCTAGATGTTGTTTCTGCTTTTGAAGCTTACGGTAAATATTTATCAAAAGAGTTTAATGAGGAAGCGTTAAAAAATGTTCTGAAGAATGCTTGTCCCGGCCAGGGTGCTTGCGGCGGAATGTATACAGCAAATACAATGGCTTCTGCAATTGAAACGCTTGGTATGAGTATTCCTTATTCATCATCCTCTCCGGCTAATGATAAATTAAAACTGGAGGAGTGTTTTAATGCAGGTAAGATGATGCTAAATCTTTTGGAGAAGGATTTAAAACCAAAAGATATTATGACCAAAAAAGCTTTTGAAAATGCTATATCAATTGTAATTGCACTTGGTGGTTCTACAAATGCAGCTCTTCATCTTATTGCAATGGCTAAAGCCGCAGATGTTAAACTTACGCTGGATGATTTCCAGAGGATAACCGATAAAACTCCTTTTCTTGCCGACCTGAAGCCGAGCGGAAAATATGTTATGGAAGATTTACATGATGCCGGGGGAGTTCCGGCTGTTCAAAAATTATTATTAAAAGAGGGCTTCCTTGATGGTAATTGTATTACCATTACAGGGAAGACACTTGGTGAAAATATTGAAAAACTGGCTGATTTATCTGAAGGCCAGAAGGTTGTTATGCCTGTTAGCAAGCCAATCAAAAAGACTGGCCATCTGCAAATTCTTTATGGTAATCTTGCTCAGGAAGGCGCTGTAGCAAAAATTACAGGTAAAGAAGGATTAACATTTTCGGGCCCGGCTAAAGTTTATGATTCTGAAGAAGAAGCGCTGCATGCAATTGAAAATAAAGAAGTAGTTCATGGTGATGTTGTTGTAATAAGGTATGAAGGGCCAAAAGGGGGGCCCGGTATGCGCGAGATGCTTACCATTACTTCTTCAATAATGGGTGCAGGGCTTGGCAAAACAGTAGCTCTTATTACTGATGGAAGGTTTTCAGGCGGTACTCATGGGTTTGTGGTTGGACATATAACTCCTGAAGCGCAACTGGGTGGAAACTTAGCTCTTGTACAAAATGGTGATAAAATAACTATAGACTCAGAAAAAAACTTTCTTACCCTTGAAGTCTCTGATGAAGTTTTGGCAGAAAGAAGAAAAAACTGGAAGCAGCCTCCATTTAAAGCAACAAAGGGAATTTTATATAAATATATAAAATCAGTTTCTTCTGCATCTGAAGGTTGTGTAACGGATGAGTACTAAGTAAATAAAAAAAGCAAGCACTGTAATCTGCAATGAAATAAGGGAAAACACTTTCAAGGGGCGCTATCAAGTATCCCGGCAAAACTTATCATGCAAATAAGCAGGCTTGCTTAAGTTTAATGGTACAAAATTATTATAACATTCTTAATATCTATATACACTATCGAATGAAGACCCTGGAAAGTTATATCTGATTCATCATTATCTAAATAAGGTGGAACATATTTATTTTGTAGTAAAAAGTATTACGGGGAAACGGAAAGATGTGTGAAAGAGACTAAAAATGATTCTATTTATCAACTAATAAGGTTATTTGCCACTGCATAATAAGTAAGTTCAGCGTTGGATTTCATGTTCATTTTCTCAAGTATACGCGCCCGGTATGTGCTTACTGTCTGAACACTTAAGTTTAATTCAACTGCTATACCGGACACAGTTTTACCCCCTGCAATTAACCTCAATACTTCAAATTCCCTGTCTGATAAATTTTCATGCGGAAGTTTATCCATACCCTGTTTTAGATGGCCTGCAAGTTTTTCGGCAAGAGTAATACTTACATAATTTCCGCCGGATATTACCTTGCGGATTGCTTTAACAAGTTCATCAGGGGCACTGTCTTTTGTAAGATAACCTGAAGCACCAAGCTTTAATGAACGAATTGCAAATGTGTCTTCGGGATGCATGCTTAACATTAATATTTTCACATCAGGATAAAGATTTTTTATATCTTTAATAATATCAATACCGCTTCTGCCGGGCATTGAGATATCAAGAAGAAGAACATCTGTTTTATTATTCTTCAGGTGTTCCAATACCTCTACACTGTTCCGGGCTTCTCCAATAACCTTAAGATCAAGTTCCCTGCTTAGAACATTTTTAAGACCTTCGCGGATAAAACTATGATCATCTGCAATTAAAACATTAAATATCATTACAATCCCCCATTGAATTAAATGATAAATATTAAAATATGGAATATTAAATTAAAGACAAGCTTTTTATATTACCCGTAATTTTACATCAGAAAGGATCCCGGCCTAATAACCGGGAAAGATTTTTTCAAGTAACTGAGGAAAAAGTTCTACAAAGTCAGTTTTAGCAATAAAGCCGTCAGCACCGGCAGCTTTAGCTTCATTCCTGTATTCCGGATCATCATGAAGAGTTAACACTGCAATTTTCTGTTCATTATTATTCATTTTTACTTCCCGCAGAAGCTGAAGCCCGTTAATATCCGGCAGGGAAAAATCGATAAGTATAAGATCGGGATTGTATTTTTTTATTTTTGTTACAGCCTCCGAGCCGTTCAATGCCCAGGTAATAAGGCCTATTTTCTTGTTTAGATTTAAGTATTTTACCACTGTATCAAGAAAAGGTACTTTATCATCTACTATTAAAATCTTCAGTTTCATTAAACAAAAATCACCCTTTTATTAACTACTAATCTACATCAGATATATGGATGCTGCAATAAGAGAATACCTTACATAACCGGTTTAATTCTCTTATTTTAGGTGATATTTAGCGAAAAACTTAAAAATCAGAGGATAACCCCACCGCCGAGGCAAAATTCATCATCATAAAAAACAGCAAACTGTCCGGGTGCAATTCCCTGGTCAGAGCGAGCCATTTTAACCCGGGCCTTATTTTCATCAATAAAAGTTAAAATACAATCAAAAAGTCCTGCTCCATGCCGTATTTTAACCTGTAATGAGCTATTTCCCGGCTTTTCACCTGTTATCCAGTTAAAATTACCGGTTTCAAAAGTGTCACGGCTGCGTTCAATTAAATTTTCCCCGGAGATGTAGATAATATTCTCCTTTACATCTTTTTTAACAACATACCATGGTCCGCCCGAAAGCCCCAGCCCGGATCTTTGCCCTATTGTATAAAAATAATATCCTTTATGTTCCCCCATTTTTTTTCCGGAATCTATATCTACTATGTCTCCCTTTATCGCACCAAGGTGATGTTTTACAAACTCATTAAACTTAATCTGGCCCAGGAAACAAATACCCTGACTGTCTTTTCTGCTTTTGTTTGGCAGATCAAATTTTACGGCAAGCTCTCTTATTTCTTTTTTATTATAAACGCCGAGAGGGAATAATGCCCTTGATAACTGCTGCTGAGTTAGATAGGCAAGAAAATAGGTCTGGTCTTTAACAGGGTCAGGAGATCTCTTTAAGAAAAATTTATTCTCTGAAAATTCCAGTTTTGCATAATGGCCGCTGGCAACTTTTACAAAAGATTTATCAATCTTTTCATAAAACTGGCCGAACTTAATTAAGCTGTTACAGAACATATCCGGATTAGGTGTTCTTCCTTCTTTTATCTCAGAGATTGTATAGGTAACAACCGAGTCCCAGTATTCATTTTGAAGTGAAAGCACCTCCAGCGGTATGCCTGCCTGCTTACAAACACTTCTTGCATAATTTAAATCTTCTTCCCAGGGACATTCGCCGAGAAAAGAAAATTCATCCTGCAGCCATATCTTTAAATAAAATGCGGTTAGTTCATGCCCTTGCTCTTTTAGCAGATGCAAGGCAACAGAGCTATCAACTCCACCGGATAACAAAACTGCTGTTTTCATTAGTATAATTGTTTAAACAAATTAATATGACTAAAATACGGAAAGTGCACACAAATTATTAGTCGTATGGTAATGCCTCTGCTTAAATCATTAAAAAGGGGTAGGGGACAACCATTTGCAGGGTGATATTTACCGGGCTATTTGCTTCCTCTTTTATTTTTAGAGGTGATCCTCTCAATAACTTCATCGTACACCGGTTTTTTTACACGGCTTAGAATGATGGTCTGAAGCTCTTTTGCTCCCCTGATCTTTGGATAAAATCCAATTGATATTTTATTCCTTCCGTCATAAACCTGCATAAGTCCGTTAAGTTTACCATCAAAAATTCCGCCTTTCAGGCTTTCAATGTCCGGGTAAAAAATAACAACTTCCTTTTTCGAAAACAGAAAGTCAGTACAATATAACTTTTCACTATCAGCAGTTATTTTATACGGGATTACTTTGTACAGATATAAATACCGCTTATTAGTGTAGTAAATAAGAAAAAGAAGCAGTACAACAGGGATTAAGTACCAATTATTTCTATCTACATTAAGTACAGCGGGAAACAGGTAAAAGAGGAGTACTAATGTAACCGGGATATTTCCAAACCGGTATAATAATTTAAAAAACAGTGAGTATGTAAAAATCTGCATAATGCTTAAAATATGTTATTCTAATTTAGCTATAAATAAAAAAATCCGCACACGAATATACCGCTGCGGATCTTATAAAAAGACCAGTTTCTTAATTATTTTTTTCTGCTTCTTTATCAAGGATCACCACCCCTTCACCCTTTACCTGGTAAAGAGTAACCGGGCCTGTAACAGTTGAGGGATCAAACTCCTTATCATTTTCTTCTGCTATGTGCTCGTAGTATGCAATTGCTCTCTCCTTATCCATTTCCATTTTATAAACTTCTCCTTCAACAACCGCTGTTTTGCCGATTGATTCAACCGGAAAAACTATTTCACCATCTTTAACTTTTACCTTTATCTTCTCATTTTCCTTGCCGGATGATATTTCCATCCAGCAGCCCGCCATTTTACATACCTCAAGGATCTCACCTTGTATAAGCACTTTTTTACCGGCAAAAGAATCAGGCACCTCCAGAATAGAAGAAATCTCAGTGTATTGTTCCAAAGTAATTTCTTTGCCTAATTTTTCCTGGGAGTAAGAACATGTAAATAAAAATAGTATAAGTGCAAATATTTTATACATCTGATCTCCTTCTTTTTAATAAATTCTGGTAGAGCGGCCTACAGCGGCCTAAACTTTATTGTTACAGTATTATTAAACTCCATCTGCATTCCCAGTACATTCTTAAGAATTTCTTTTACATCATTTATATTGGTAGGATCTATATTTTTTAGTTCCTGAAGTTTATCCTTATCTTTTAATAATTCCCCTAAATTAATATCCATTAATGTAACATCAGAGCCGTTTCTGTATGAGGCATTAGTTTCAATAATACTGCCGTTTATATTCACCACCATAGAAATCCTAAGGTCCTTAAAAAGCTGAGCGAACTGTGCAAAAGAAGCTGAATCCGCTTCCGCTGTTGAAAGTGAATCCTCTTCTTCGGATGAAAGTGAATCCATTTCTTCAGATGAGGTTGAATCTTCTTCTGCCTTGCCTTCATCCTCATATGGTTTTGCTTCAGGTAAATCAATAGTTATAACAGAAGGATCCCCCTTTTCAAACCGGAAAGTTATGTATTCTTTTTCTTCATCTGCCCGTTGAGACACCGGGCTCATGCTTATCTGACTGCCGGGTCTTTGATCAATATGCAAATCATTCAGATCTGAAAAAGAGTATACTGCTTTGTAACCTTCTTTGCCGTCTGCATTTATTTCTTCAGCAGAAACAAATTTAATTGAAGGGCCAAATTCATCTGATCTGTTCTTTATTTCCTCTTCGTTAAAAAGTGAAAACTCTTCAACATTACCGGTTGAGTCTTCAGTAAATGAACCGGCAAATCCAGCCATTATTTCAACCATTTCATTAGTCATCAGCAAAGTTTCCTCTACTGTCCCGCTGCCATCAGGATTTATATTAATAATAGTTTTGATCTCAAGGCAGCCGGTAAAGGCTAATGCTGTAATTACTGTAATTATAAGATGTAATTTTAATTTCATTTTTATCCTTTACAACAGGTTGCTTGCCAGCTCCGCCAGTTCAGAGCGTTCACCCTTTTCAAGGTTTATGTGGGCATACAGTTTTTGTCCCTTAAAATGATCGATAAGGTAAGACAAACCATTCGACTGCGAATCAAGGTATGGATGGTCTATCTGGTAGATATCTCCTGTAAAAACAATTTTAGAACCTTCACCTACACGTGTTATAATTGTTTTAATTTCATGGGGAGTTAAATTCTGCGCTTCATCAACAATAAAATAAATTCTCTGCAGGCTTCTTCCTCTTATATATGAAAGAGGTTCAATAACAAGCTTTTCATCTTTAATCATTGTATTTATAGCCTGGTGCTGTTTATCATTTTCGGAGAACTGATCCTGGATAACACGGATATTATCCCACAAGGGCTGCATATAGGGCTCAAGTTTGCTTTGAACATCGCCCGGCAGGAAACCGATATCTTTATTGCTTAAAGGTACAATGGGACGTGCAATAAAGATCTGCCTGTAATTTTTTCTTATATGGAGAGCACTTGCCAGGGCAAGAAGTGTTTTCCCGGTTCCTGCTTTGCCTGTTAATGACACAAGGGGTATATCATTATTTGTTAATGCATCAACAGCAAATGTTTGTTCTGCGTTGCGTGGTTTTATCCCATATGTTAAATTTTTATCCACCTTCTTAAACAACTGCATTTCCTGGTCAAGGTAACCGAGAACAGACCGGCTTGAATTTCTTAATATATAATACTTATTAGGGATAATTTCCCCTTTAAGTTTTTTTATCACCTGTTTTGCAGGAATTTCAAAAGGTACCTGGAAAAGTTTTACAATTATATCATCATCAAAATCTTCAACTATTTCTTTGCCGCTGTATAATTCCTCAATGCTGCCTACCCTGTCGGTAGTATAGTCTTCTGCCAGTATTCCAAGGGCTTTAGCCTTCATGCGAAGGTTTACATCTTTTGTTACAAGTATAACGGGGGAACTATTCTTTTTAGCATAATCAAGGGCAACAGTAAGTATACGGTGGTCAGGCGTATCCTCTTTAAATATATTTTTTATTTCATCGCTTATACCGCGTGCTACACCAATCCTAACCTTACCTTTACCTTTCCCCATTGTGATGCCGCCGTTAAACAGGGCCGTACCGGTCATTGAATCAAGGGTGCGGGCAAACTCACGTGCATTTAAATTTATTACCTGGCTGCCCCGTTTAAAATGGTCTAGTTCCTCAATTACAGTTAAAGGGATAACTACATCATTTTCCTGGAACTGGTGTATTGAGGTTGCATCGTGAAGTATTACATTTGTGTCTAATATAAAGATTTTGGGGTTTTTGGAGGTCTTTTTGGTTCTCATCTATATCCGTATAAATTATGTAATGCAAATAAACGAAATTTAGGAGGCTATGTAAAGACGATAATCTGAAACTTTAGGTAAAAATTCGTCAATTATTCTAATTCAGTTAAATAGCCAAAAAATGTATGTTTTATATGTTTTTTTAGTAGATTTATGGCCAAAAACGAAAATTTATGTAATAGTTAATACGTGCTTTTTCGTTGATTTTTGATTCTAAAACCTATACATTCACAATCTTAATTTCTAATATGATAGCCGAAAATTTAAGGTTACTACAAGACAATATTGAGAAAAAATGCCGCGAATCCGGCAGAGACCCGGCTGAAGTAAAGTTAATTGCCGTATCAAAAAATTTTGGGACAGATGAGATAAATCAGGCTTTTAATGCAGGGCAAAGACATTTTGGTGAGAATAAAGCCCAGGAGCTAAAATCCAAGTTTGAAAAACTTGGAGGTAAAATAACCTGGCATTTTATTGGTGCTTTACAGCGGAATAAAGTTAAATATGCTGTTCAGTCTGCCGAATATATTCACTCTCTTGATTCACTTGAACTGGCAGTTGAAATAAGCAAACGTGCCGGCAGTTTAGGCAAAGTGCAGAAGGTTCTTTTACAAATAAAAACATCTGATGAAGAAACCAAATCCGGGTTTGAAAGCAGAGATGCTGTAGAAGAAACAGTGTTATTCTGTAAAGATGATAAAAACCTTGAACTTGTTGGATTAATGACAATTGCACCATATACTGATGATGAGAATATAATCAGGCAAAGTTTCAGACAATTGCGTAATTTAAGAGATGATTTGTCGCAAAAAAGCGGAATAAAAATTAAAGAACTATCGATGGGCATGACTGGCGATTACGAAATTGCAATTGAAGAAGGCGCTACCATGTTAAGGATCGGGTCGGCAATTTTTGGTCAGAGAAATTATTCAAAAGACTGGTCGGTGCCGGTATAAACAGCCCCGGCTGAAAGGAAATATGAAAGTTTCCCCGTTAAGTATAAAAAAACAAGAATTTGCTAAATCCGTAAGAGGATTTGATAAAGACGAAGTACGGGCTTTTCTTGAAAAACTTGCCGATGAATTTGAAGCCGTCCAAAAAGAAAATGATTCCTTAAAGAAAGAACTTGAACTGGCAAATGTAAAACTTGTTGAGTTCAGAAGGATTGAGAAAAGCCTTCAGGAAACACTGTTAAAAGCACAGGAGTCATCATCCAGGTCAATAGAATCTACCAGGAAACAGACAAATCTTATGATTAAGGAGGCCGAAATAAAAGCCTCGCAGATACTGGAAAAAGCAAGAGAAAGCGCTAATGATATTCGAAATGCTGTAATCAGTTTAAGAGAAGAAAGAGATTTAATTGTTGCTAAATTAAGGGCAATGATTAATTCTCAGGCTCACCTGCTGGCAATGAAGGTTGAAGAAGCAGGTAATGAGGATGTGATTGTAAGAAAAATTGAGCAGCGGGCAAAAAAAGTGGAAGTGGATGTTGATGAGATAGTTAATAAACTTATGTAATGTACAACAATTAAAATAAGAAAAATAATGAGTGAACTACTAACAAGAATAAATGAGACGCTTGAAGTTATCAGGAAAAAAACTTCCGATAAATATCCTGTTGGTATTATTCTTGGAACCGGATTGGGCGGATTGGTTAATGAAATCAATATAGAGCATGAAATTGATTACTCTGATCTTCCGCATTTCCCGCTTTCAACGGCAGAATCACATAAAGGAAAATTAATTTTCGGTTCGGTCGGTAATAAAAAAGTTGTTGCAATGCAGGGACGTTTTCATTATTACGAAGGTTACTCAATGCAGCAGATTGTTTATCCCGTTAGAGTAATGAAATTCCTGGGAGTTGAAACACTGCTGGTTTCAAATGCATGCGGCGGCATGAACCCTTTATTTAAAAGGGGTGATGTTATGCTTATGACTGATCATATTAATTTAATTGGTGATAATCCTTTAATCGGGAAAAATGAAGATTCGCTCGGCCCCCGTTTCCCTGATATGAGCGAACCGTATAATTCTGAATTATTAAAGATTGCGGAAGATGTGGCTTTAGATAATAAAATAAAAGTTCAGAAGGGTGTTTATGTGGCTGTTGCGGGACCAAATTTTGAAACCCGTGCAGAATACAGGTTCTTAAGAAATATTGGGGCCGATGTGGTTGGTATGTCAACAGTACCAGAAAATATTGCAGCTAACCACATGGGTATAAAGGTGCTTGGATTCAGTATAATCACAGATGAGTGTTTCCCGGAATCTCTTAAACCGGTAAGCGTGGAAGTAGTAATTGCTGCTGCCATGGAGGCTGAACCAAAAATGACTCTTATTATGAAGGAAGTAATTAAAAGAATTTAGATCATGGCTGAACAAAATGCAAATACACAGCAAAGTGAAAAAAGGAACCCGGTTTATTTCTTAACCCCGGCGCTTCTTGGTATACTGATGTTCTCATCAAATTTTCTGAATACCGATCTTTTTACTTTCGGCGATAATAATTTCTCTGTCTGGTTTGTACTTTCGCTCCTGTGTTTTGCATGCGGCTGGTTTATTAATAAAACTTTTGGATGGCATTACGGCGGTAAAATAGTATTTGCAATGATAGTTGCTTCAACTATTGTAAGTATACTGGTTGTAACCTTTTTCAGGCAGTATTTTTCTGTTAATGAACTCCTTACCGAAAATCTTATCCTTTACAGTCTGCGGAATATAACACTTGGTTCAATAGCTATTTTTGGTATGGCTGTAGTTCAGGTTTTAACTATGCAGAAGGAATTTGCAACAATGAATGAAAAAGTAAAAATGTTTGAAGATGGTTTCCGGGATGCAAAAAAAGAAGCTGAACTTGAGGTTCGTGAGGCACAAATTAATGCAAAAAAAATTGTAAATGATGCCGAAGCAGAAGCAAAAAATATTCTGCTTAAAAAGGAACGAATAGAAAAAGAATTAAAAGAATTTATACAGACGGAAAAAGAATTGATTAAGAAGTATGAAGAGGCGGGATAGAGACTATGCCTGTACAAGTCAATTTTCACCCTCACTCTTTAGAAAGAATGTCTGAAAGAGGGGTAACTCATGAAGAAGTGGTGGAAACAATAATAAAGGGCGAAGAAATTCCAGCTAAATTTGAAAGACGAGGGTACAGGTAAAATTTTTTTTATGATGAAGAATGGAAGGGGAAAGTATATAACACAAAGCAAGTTGAGGTGTTTGGAGTTTTTGAAAATGGTATTTTTTTAGTGCTTACAGTGATAGCTAAATATTTTTAGGAGTCGTTATGACACTTTCATATGATCCTTTATATAATATTGCATATATCAGGTTTAAGGAAAACATTGAGAAGGTTGAAACACTTAAACTAAGTGATGATGTAAATATTGACATCTCTCCCGATGGGAAAGTTTATGGCATTGAATTTCTTAATGCTAACAATCAACTGGATTTAATAAACCTTCATAAAATTAACCTTGTAAATAACGCCACAGGCGAAAAAGAGGAAATTAGTTTTAATATAAAAAATTAAGAATATCTATAAAGTTCGTAAAAATTAGTAAAAGAGTTATAGTCACAATGTTCAAACAAAATCTGGAAAAATCAGGTTATCCTGAAATAGAAGAAAAAATATTAAAGTTCTGGGAAAAGAATAAAGTATTTGAAAAAAGTATAAGCTCAAGAGATAAATCAAAATCATATACTTTTTATGAAGGCCCCCCTACTGCTAACGGCAAGCCGGGTATCCATCATGTAATGGCGCGTACATTAAAAGACCTTGTCTGCCGTTATAAAACTTTACAGGGATTCAGGGTTGAAAGGAAAGCCGGCTGGGATACACATGGCCTGCCCGTGGAAATTGAAGTAGAAAAAAGGCTGGGCATAAAACATAAGAGTGAAGTAGCTGAATACGGTGTTGAAAAATACAACCAGGCCTGCCGTGATTCCGTTTTTACTTATCTGGACCTCTGGGAAAAAATGACTAACAGGATGGGTTACTGGCTTGACCTTAACTCTGCCTATATTACTTTAACAAATGAATATATCGAATCAGTATGGTGGGCACTTAAAACACTATACGATAAAGGATTAATATATAAAGATTATAAAATTGTTCCCCAGGATCCCAAATCGGAAACTGTCCTTTCTTCACATGAACTTGCACTTGGATACCGCGAAACTAAAGATCCCTCTGTTTATGTGCTGTTCAAAATAAAAGATAAGGAAGAACATATTCTTGTATGGACCACTACACCATGGACATTAATTTCTAATGTAGCTCTGGCTGTAGGTGCTGATGTGGATTATGTTAAGGTTCTGCATAAAGAAAAAAATATCATTCTTGCTAAAGAAAGATTATCAGTTCTTGATGGTGAATACGAAATACTTAATGAGCTGAAAGGGAAAGAACTGGAAGGCATTGAGTATGAACAGCTAATGAGTTATGTCTCTCCTGACAAAAAAGCATTCTATGTTGTTCCCGGGGATTTTGTAAGCACTGAAGATGGTTCGGGTATTGTTCATATTGCTCCGGCATTCGGTCAGGATGACTACGAGCTTTCTAAAAAATTCAACCTGCCTATGCTTCAGCCTGTAACACGCGGCGGATTATTTACAGAAGATATAACTGATTTTGCAGGACAGTTTGTTAAGGATGCTGATCCCGGCATTATTAAAAAATTAAGAGCCGAAGGCAAGCTGTACAAAAAAGAGACCATTGTTCACTCATACCCGTTTAGCTGGCGTCATGAAAATGTGCCGGTAATTTATTATGCACGTGAATCCTGGTTTATCAGAACAACATCAATTGCCGCCAGAATGGTTGAACTTAATAAAACTATTAATTGGCAGCCGCCTGAGGTTGGTACAGGAAGATTCGGCAACTGGCTTGAAGATAATAAAGACTGGGCGCTTTCACGCGACAGGTTCTGGGCTACTCCTTTACCAATCTGGGTAAGCGAAGATGGAACCGATATGTTTGCTGTTGGCAGCATTGCTGAATTAAAAGAAGGTTTTATTGAAAAAGATGGTGAAAGAAAAAAAGTAGCCGAATATGAGGAACTTGATCTTCATAAACCATTTGTAGACCTTATTAAATTTGAACGTAACGGAAAGATTTATAAAAGAACTCCGGAATTAATTGATGTTTGGTTTGATTCAGGCTCAATGCCTTTTGCCCAGTATCACTATCCCTTTGAAAACAAGGAAGAATTTGAGAAAAATTATTTCCCGGCAGATTTTATCTGTGAAGGAATAGATCAGACACGCGGCTGGTTTTATACGCTTCATGCCATCTCTACAATGCTTTTTGATAATGTTGCCTATAAAAACATAATAGTAAATGAGCTGATTCTGGATAAATCCGGCCTTAAGATGTCCAAATCACGCGGCAACACTGTTGATCCGTTTATGCTTTTTGATAAATATGGAGCAGATGCAACCAGGTGGTATCTTGTAACAAACAGCCCTCCCTGGCGCCCCACCCTATTTGATGAAGAAGGGCTAGTGGAGGTACAGAGAAAATTTTTTGGTACGCTGCTTAACACATATTCTTTCTTTGTCCTTTATGCAAATATTGATAAATTTCAGTTTAAAGAAGATTTGATCCCGTATAGTGAAAGGCCGGAAATAGACAGGTGGATTATATCAAAGCTGAACACCCTTGTTGATGAATACAGGGAACTTATGGATGCTTACGATGTTACAAAAGCCGCAAGGGCTGTATCCGTTTTTACTATAGATCAGCTTTCAAACTGGTACGTTAGAAGATGCAGAAGACGTTTCTGGAAATCAGAAATGAATACAAATAAACTTTCTGCATACCAGACATTATACGAGTGTTTAATAACTATTTCTAAATTAACATCGCCGTTTGCGCCTTTTATTTCTGAAGAAATATATCAGAATCTTAATTCGGTAACAGGAAAAGAACAGTTTGAATCTGTTCATTTAACCGAATTTCCTAAAGCTGGTTATACAGATAAGCAGCTTGAAGACAAAATGGACATTGCTCAGAAAGTTGTATATCTTACAAGAGCAATGAGGGCCAAAGCAAATCTTAAAGTAAGGCAGCCGCTTCAGAAAATAATGGTTGTGACCAGTTTAGATAAAAGAGATGCTTTACGAAGTATGAAGGATGTTATACTTGATGAAGTAAATATAAAAGAACTTTTGGTTCTGGATAATGATGCTGAAATTGTAAATAAATCCGCTAAAGCTAATTTCAAAAAAATAGGTCCAAAGTTCGGAAAAAAAGTAAATGCGGCGTCTAATGCAATAAAATCATTAAACAAAAACGAAATTGCCGATCTTGAAAAAGGAAATGAAATAATCATAAATGTTGATGGTGAAAATTTAGTTATAAGCAGAGATGATGTTGAAATAGTGAGCTCGGAAATTTCAGGATGGGTTGTAGAAAGCGAAGAAGGAGTTACCGCAGCTATTGATACAGAACTTACTGACGATTTAATTGCCGAAGGTTTGGCAAGAGAATTTATTAATAGAGTTCAGAATATGAGGAAGGATGCAGGATTTGATGTAACAGACAGGATAAAAGTAAGATTTGATGGAAGTGATAAGATTGTTGAGGCAGTTAATACATTTTCTGATTACATTTCTACAGAAACACTTGCTGATGAGCTGCTTAAAGGTAACTTTAACGGCGGTGTTAAACAGGATTGGAAAATCGGGGAGTTTGAATGCTCCATACAAATTGATAAGGTAAATTAAGGAGACCATTAAATGGCAAAATCAACTACTTTAAAAAAGGCAGGTAAAGCAACCGTAAAAAAAGCTGCTGCTAAAAAAACTGCTAAAAGTGCAACCAGGAAAGCGGCTAAACCTGCAAAAACTTCCGCAGTAAAAACTACTAAGAAGTCTCCTGCTGTTAAAAAAGCCGGGACCAAACCGGCTGCAAAAAAACTAAATAAGGCCCCCAAATCGGTTGGGGTAAAACAGAAATCTACTGATAAAAGAACGGAACGTAAATCTACTATGGCGAAAAAGAAGAAGACAGAAGAAGCTCAGGTGATAATTCAACCGGAAGTATCCGCTGCCGAAGCACGTGCCAAAGCAATGGAAAAGATTAAAGGGTATAGTAAAAAAGATCTTGAACATTTCAGGCAGATAATTCTTGAGAAACGTGATGAAATTATTGAACAGTTACAGAATTTAAGAGATCAGATGCTTGACCCCACAACAGGTGAATACATTAATGAAAATTCCCCTTATTCGCTGCACATGGCTGAACAGGGTACGGATGCAATGGAAAGAGAAAAAACTTTTCTTTATGCACAGCGTGAAAATAAGTTCCTTGGTTATCTTGAAGATGCACTGAAAAGAATTGATACAGGCACTTATGGAATTTGCATTGAATGTATTGAAGAACCTCAGCATTTATGTGAAACATGCCCCTTGGTCCCCAAAGCAAGGCTTGAAGCTGTACCGCATAGTCAGTTGTGCCTTCCTATTAAACAAAGGCAGGAAAAAAGATAATATTATGGATTTAAGCAGGCTTGATGAAAGTGTTTAATAAATTTTTGGAGTAGATGAGAGTATTAATTGTTTCTTTGGCAGTAGTTTTGCTTGACCAGGTTTCGAAGTTACTTGTAAAAGGAATTTCAATACCCCGCCTTGGAATAGATCACCAGGGAATGTACCCGGGCCAGAGAATTAATCTGCTTGGTGACTGGCTTAATATTACCTTTGTTGAAAACCCCGGAATAGCATTTGGTATAGATTTCGGCGGTGGTTATAAACTGCTTATTTCTCTTTTTACTATTGCTGCTACTATAGGTTTATTTGTTTATCTCTATATAATGAGACAAAAAAGCTTCGCATTACGATTATCACTTGCCCTTATAATTGGCGGTGCAGTTGGTAATCTTATTGACAGGGCTTTTTATGGTATGGCTTATGACTATGCTCCTTTTCTTTATGGTATGGTAGTTGACTTTATCGATATCCGTATGTTTAATCTATTCATATTTAGTAAAACTATTGGCAGTTATGTTCTTAATTTTGCCGACCTCTCTGTTACTACAGGGGTTATTCTGCTATTATTTTCATACAGCAGGGAAAAAGAAAGTGAATCCGAAACTTTTGTACCTCCTGTTGAAACAGAAAATGCTCTGGCAGAAAATAAGGAATAGATGCTGATTTTTTGTACCATCAGTAATAGATATATTTGACCAGGTAACCAAATTATTTGTTAGGGGGTTTTTAATTCCTTTCTTAAGTTTTAGTCGTCATGGTAAATGTTTCAGCATAAAATAAGGAATAGATGCGGGTTTTATATATATCATTAGTTATACTTATAATAGACCAGGTAACCAAATTAATTGTTAAAGGGTTTTCAGTACCCTTTTTAAATTTCAGGCATGAGGGAATGTATCACGGGCAAAGAATTCCCGTGATTGGTGATTTTTTCCGCTTTACTTTTATTGAAAATCCCGGTATGGCTTTTGGAATAGATCCGGGAATAGACTTTAAACTATTAATTTCAGTATTCTCAATTGCAGCCAGTGCTGCCCTTATTTTTTATCTTTATCATGTTAGAAATGAATCTAAAAGCTTAAGAATTGCTTTGGCGTTTATACTTGGCGGTGCTGCAGGCAATCTAATTGACAGGGTTTTTTATGGTGTATTTTATAATTACGCTCCGCTGTTTTATGGTAAAGTGGTTGATTTTTTAGATATTGATTTTTTTGATGTTACAGTTTTTGGAAGAAGTTATGACAGGTGGCCTATTTTTAATATAGCTGACTCTGCCGTAACGGTTGGAGTGCTTATATTATTATTTTTCTACAAGCAGCATGCTAAAGCAGATGAAAAAAAAGAGATTGATAAGAATAAGGATATAGAAACCGGCACTGATACTGATAATAATAATGATACTCAGCAGCAAGAGACCGCAGGTTCAACTGAAGAAATAAAAAAGGAAGGTAATACGGAAGATGGCGAACCTGGTGAAGGAAAAGAAACTCCGCTTTGAGCTTCCTGAAGGCAAAAAGAAAGAACGCCTGGATGTTTATCTTACCAATTCTATTGAAAATGCAACCCGCTCAAAAGTTCAAAAGCTTATCGAAGCCAATCATGTAACTGTTAATAAAAAATATGTAAGGCCAAGTTACCAGGTTCAGCCTTTTGATATTATTGAAGCAATTATTCCAATTACTCCCCGCCCTGAATATGCCGAACCGGAAGAAATTCCTCTCGATATAGTTTTTGAAGACGATTACCTGATTATTGTAAACAAACCGCCCGGTATGGTAGCTCATCCGGCTTACGCTAATTATACAGGTACGCTTGTTAATGCTCTTCTTCATCATACAAAAAAGCTAAGTTCTGTAAACAAGTCTGCTAATCATCCGGACACCATGGTACGCCCGGGTATCGTTCATCGTATTGATAAAAATACAAGCGGCCTGCTTGTTGTTGCAAAGGATGACTGGACACATGCAAAACTGGCAGAACAATTTTCAAAACATAATATCGAAAGGGAATATTGGGCTGTTGTATGGGGTATATTTAAAGACCACAAAGGAGAAATTGATACATTTATTACCCGCAGTAAATCGGACAGGAAAAAATTTATTACTAGTAAAAGCGAAGGAAAGCATGCCGTTACTTTATTTGAAGTTTTAGGAGAATTTGAATTTGCCACATTGCTTAAACTAAATTTAAAAACAGGCAGAACTCACCAGATAAGAGTACATCTTGCAGGTATAAATCACCCTGTGTTTGGCGATGAAACTTACGGTGGAAGAAAAATTATATATGGTTCAGAGCTACCTAAAATGAAAGCAAGGGTCCAGAATTTGCTTGATATGATGCCGAGGCAGGCGCTTCATGCCAAAACACTAGGATTTATTCATCCACACACAAAAGAAAAAGTCAGGTTTAATTCCGATCTGCCGGAAGATATGAAGGAACTACTGAGGATACTAAAAACAACATGATTCAAAATAGAGGGTACTTCTTATACTACTTTTATATCCGGGTTATAACTCTTCAATTCCTTTATAAAACCTTCTTTATCAAGAGGAGAGATATAGATAACATTCCACTTTGATTTAACTTCAAGCCTTTTTAAAGATAAAGCATAAGATGACCAGATATTTTCAGTTTCACGGACTAAATTAATATCAGATATTTTTAATTTTGTTTTAAGAAACATTATCCTTGCAGTTAAATAACCATCTGATATTTCATAATAGGTACTCTTCCAAACCCAAACAGGGAAAAGCAAACTTAAAGCAAGATAAACCCAGCCAATAAACACAGGCTGGGCAACTAAAGCCCAGATTGAAACAACTGGGATACAAGCTATTATTAGGGTAAATAATAAATCTTTTTTTGACTCAAACTTCATTTTATCCCCTTTGATATAAGTTTATAAAATATCTGAAGTTTAATAAAAACTATGTTGCGATAGAATTGTCAGAAAGTCTATTCATATAAGAATATTTAAATTTCATTTTTTCCGGAAAGAAAAGCAAGAAAAAAGTAAGGCGGTGTCTTGTAATGGATTTGCAGTGACAAAACCGGGAAAAGTTTCTGTGTCGCCCCGCTGCAGGGTGTTGACGAACTCATAATTTAAATGGAGACTGTTTATTTATTGCCACGACATTTATGTCGTGGTTTAAAATTCCAAATATTTTTGGCTCTAGCCCCCGAAGGGTCGGGACACGCACAATTAAGGCAAATTGTGGCTAAAGCCTCTATGCTCATTGTTTTTCTCCCACGACTTAAAAGTCGTGGCAATTGATATCTTCTCCTTATGAAGTTAAGACTGAGTTCTGCAACACCCTGCACTGGGAGCGACACGACTCCTAATGCAAAACATCCCATCTTCCTGCATTTACAGCCTCATGTATAAGTTAAAATATCAGATAAGAATTATTTTTCTTATATTTTATACCGTAGTACAAAACATTTATAATTTATAAACATTTTTCCGGAGGTCTCCCATTTGGGGAGATTTAGAGGGGCTATGCTCAGGATATATAACACTTTAACTAAAACAAAAGAAGAATTTAAACCTATAAACCCGCAGGAAGTAAAAATGTATATGTGCGGGCCTACTGTTTATGATTACTTCCATATAGGCAATGCACGCTCTTTTATTATGGCCGATATTATAAGGCGGTATCTTGAATACAGCGGGTATAATGTTAAGTATGCAATGAATCTGACAGACATTGATGATAAAATAATTAATAAGGCAAATAAAGAGAATAAAGATGCTAAAGAGGTTGCCGATATTTACTCAAAAGCTTTTTTTGATGATATAGAAAAACTGAAGATTAAAAAGGCTTCTGTATATCCTCAGGCAACTGCGCATATAAAAGACATAATTGATCTTATAAAGAGTCTTGAAGATAAAGGCATTGCTTATAACATCAACGGGAATGTTTTTTATGATGTTGGTAAGTTTAAAGAATACGGAAAGTTAAGCGGCAAAAAACTTGATGAACTGGAATCAGGTTCGCGTATAGAAATTAATGAAGAGAAGAAAAATCCGCTTGATTTTTCACTATGGAAAAAAGCAAAACCAAATGAACCAAGCTGGGATAGCCCATGGGGTAAAGGACGGCCGGGCTGGCATATAGAGTGCTCTGCTATGAGCTGCAGGCATCTTGGAGAGTCGTTTGATATACATGCAGGCGGGAATGACCTGATATTTCCTCATCATGAAAATGAAATTGCCCAGAGTGAAGCTTCTACAGGCAAAAAATTTGTTAATTACTGGATACATTTCGGCTTCCTGAACATTAATGAAGAAAAAATGTCAAAATCTCTTGGTAATTTTTCCACTGCAAGGGATGTAGCTGCAAAATTCCCTGCTGAGGCGATAAGACTGTTTTTTGTTCAGAGCCAATACGGCGGTCCCTTAAATTTTACAGATGAACTTTTAGCCTCTGCTCAAAAGGGGCTTGAAAAGCTCTCAAATCTTAATGAAAGAATAGAATCTGCTTTAAAAGAAAATATAGAAGGCGGAGCTATGCCTGATCTTGATTTATCAAAGTTTGAGAATGATTTCAGATATGCCATGGATGATGATTTTAATACCCCTCAGGCAACTGCCGTTCTTTTTGATTTTACAAGAGAAGTTAACAGGGTGATTTCTGAAAATCCCAATACATCTTCAGAATATTTAAATAAGGCTAAAGAGTTTCTTACTTCTGCCGCAGGGGGAGTACTTGGCATTCTCCCTTCATTATCCCCTGCCAATGGCTCTGTTGAATTGAGCGGTGAGGTAATTACAAAATTATCTGCACTGGCAAATGAAGTTAATCCGGAAGGGTTAAATAATCTGCATGAAAAATCAGGTGACGGTTTAATTAGTTTCCTTATTGAGGAACGGCTGAACGCAAAGAAAAACAAAAACTTTGGACTGTCAGACAGAATAAGAGATGAATTGAAGAACAGCGGAATTATACTTCAGGACGGCAAGGATAAAACAACTTATAAAATTGTGAAATAAAAACCTTTCTGATAAATAGCATTAAAAATTGAAGGCAAAAGAATAATTCCTGAATTTAAATATCAGTATTGCACAGTAGAACTGGACAACCAATCTCTCACCTACAAACTTAAGTACAGCAAAAAAGCAAAATATCTACGCCTGCAAATAAGCAGGGGAAATGAGCTTGAAGTAATTCTTCCGCGCGGCTTCCAGCTAAAAGAAGCTGAAAATTTTATCCTTAAAAAATCCGGATGGATCAAAAAACATCTGCGTTCTAAAAAGGCTGAACCAGACTATCTTTTTTTTGGCGATGAGATAAAAGTTAAGGAATACTACCAGTTATTTCTTAAAAATCACAAAATTATATTTAAAGATGGAGTGCTTGAAATCAGGAGCCCTGAGGAAAGCAACACAAAGATCAGTGATTTATATAGTGCATGGCTGAAACATTCTGCAAAAAAATATTTAATTTATAGAGCCGGTCAGTTGGCTGCCGAATATAAATTTAATTTAAAACGAATCTCAATAAGGGGACAAAAAACAAGGTGGGGGAGTTGTTCATCTGCAGGAAATCTTTCTTTTAATTATAGGTTAATGAGGTACAGGAAAGAAGTTATAGACTATGTAATCATTCATGAACTATGCCATCTGAAAGAAATGAACCACTCAAAAAATTTCTGGTCTCTGGTACAGTCATTCTGCCCTGATTACAAAAAACTCAGGAAAGAATTAAAAGGGAGAACCTGATTACTGCTGTTTATTTTTTACTTTGTAGACAAGATAAGTTCCGAGAATGAGTACTATACCTAAAAGTATTCCGGCAATCAGAAGTCCCGAAGCAAGCTTATATATTTCCATATTACCGTCTCCTTACTTTTAAAACATCATTCCTTTTGTATTTTACTACAGAGGGAACATATTTCCTATGCCCATAATCATATTGGGGTCAAAAGTTTTTTTCAGCTTAATCATTTTTGTAATAGTATCATAGCCGTACATTTCCAGCAGGTATTTTGTTTTTAATTTCCCAACCCCATGTTCCGCTGAAATTGTGCCGCCCAGTTCAATTGCCTTTCTGCATATCTGCAAGTAAAGTTCCTGGCCAGTCAGAAATTCTTCATTAGTCCGGGGAAGCATATTTAAATGCATGTGTGAATTACCGAAATGCCCGTAAATAACCGAATGAATATTATTATCATGTACAAGTTTTTTTGAAAAGTAATATAGCTCTTCAAATTCATTATCCGGAACAGCTACATCCGTTCCAAGCTTTCGGAAGTTATTTTTTGAGATGTATTCATTAACTTTCGCAGAAATTGCATGACGAAATTCCTGAATTTTAATTTTATCTGCTTCCGAGAAGGCAAACCAGGCAGAATCCTCATTACCATTAAACTCACTGATTAATTTCATCCATTCTTCAAGAATAACATCCTCATTGGAGGTATTTACTACTTGCTCAAACCAGACCCCGGCTTTTGCACCTGATGGGATTTGGGGATAAGCATCACGTAAAAATAGTAATGCATTTTCATCAAAAAACTCAAGAGCCAGCGCATCAATGGAATCAGGGAGATTCCGGGCACGGGTATTAAAACTTAAGTTCCTGCTTTTTTTAATATATGAGAGGGCATCCTGTTCAGTGTTAAAGAATATAACGCAGGAAATAACCTTTTCCGGCTGGACAAGCAGGCGCAGCCCTATTTTTGTTATAACACCCAGAGTCCCTTCCGAACCGATAAAAAGATCTATGGCATCCATATTATTTTTAATGAAGTATCCTGATGCATTTTTTACGGGAGGCATATTTACCTCGGGGAGAGTAATCTTAATTATCTTCCCGGTACAAGTCTCAAGTTTTAATTTATTTTTAACTGCCAGTACTTCTCCCCGTTTTAATTCAAGCATTTCACCATCAGGTAAAACGACCTCAAGTGCAATAATATAATCCCGTGTGGGGCCATATTTAAAAGTTTTTTCTCCCGATGCATTGGTTGCAGCAGTTCCTCCGATAAAACAGTCTTTTTCAGTCGGATCGGGCGGATACAGGAGTCCGTATTTTTTTACTTCATCCAAAAAAACAGAAAGGATAAC
>JAWOJF010000091.1:0-24798 GCA_046481785.1 Ignavibacteriaceae bacterium
TGAAAAAAATATTAGTCGTTTTACTTGCGGTAGTTATGTCGCAGTCTTTTGTTACTTATGCGCAAAGTGATATTGAGATTTTTGGTTTTTACCAGGTTCGTTTATCCAAAGAGGTTGGTCGTTATTCATTAAAAGGTACATTACCTGCCGAACTTGGTGGTGCAACAATGCAACTTAGCGGGGATGACCAAAACCAACTTTCGCCTGCTGTTCAGCAGTTAAATCTTATGATTAGAAAAGAATTCAGCAGTAAGGTTTCAACATTCTTAAGTTTTGAAATGATAAATAATTTCTCAACTGAAAGAGGGTGGGGAGCCTTTAATCTTGAAGAGTTTTGGTTAAATTATGACTATACTTCTAACCATAGCATAAAAGGCGGATTGTTAATACCCAAATTCAATAGTTTAAATGAAATCAAAAACAAGATGCCTTTGCTCCCTTATATTTTCAGGCCGCTGGCATACGAACCGACACTCAGAGCAATTGTAAACCCCTCTGATTTTCTTCCTGAAAGAGCATTTGTTCAGTTACAGGGAAGATTTTTTGCGGAAGATCTTGAATTAAACTATGCCGCTTATGCAGGAGCATCTGAAAGCGATTATATATTATCACATGAAGTAGAAAGTGCATCAGGAACCGGAACGGACACCACAAATTTCAAGTTATTTGGTGGAAGAATTGGCATAAATTATAACAATCTGAGAGTTGGGGTGTCAACTTCTTTTGATAAAGATAATCATCAGGCAACTTTGCAGGAAGATGTAAAGAGAACCAGGCTTGGTTTTGACATCGGCTATTCAATGTTTGGCTTTACCATAGATGGGGAATATATAAATGTAATGCTTGATCCGAAAAACACTGATCAGGATTTAAACAAACTTTTCTATTATGGAACCTTATCCTATGATTTTACTGATCGAATATTTGCTTATGGTACTTACAGCTATTTGGAGAATAAGGCTATTGAATATTTTGCAGATGGCATAAAAAGCGTCATGTTTGGTGCCGGGTATAGAGCAATGGATAATGTTGTGCTAAAAGTTCAATACAGTGCAAATGATTCAAAGGGTAACATACCTATAATAATCAACCCTGCTCTTCCCCCAATTTCTGCAGATATGGAAGTAGATTATAAATATTATTCAATTGCATTATCAGTATTATTCTAAAATAAAGGAGAAAAAATGAAAAACGTAATCTTATTTGTTGCCATAGCATTTTCCCTTGGAATAAAGATAAATGCACAGGTAGCAGTTATTGCAAATAAATCAGTATCAGAAAGCTCAATAAGTGTAGATAAGGCAAGTGACATATATACATCCAAAGATAAAAACTGGGGTAACGGAACAAAAATAGTACGGTTCACACTTAAATCAGAAGATGTAAATTCAAATAAATTTTTTGGTGCAATAGGTAAAACCTACGCTGATTTGAAAAAAGTATGGATGAAATTACAATTAACCGGTGAAGGCCAGGCTCCTGAAGCTCTGGGAGCTGATGACGAAATAATAAATAAAGTGGCTTCAACACCAGGGGCAATTGGCTTTGTAAATGCAGGTAAAGTTAGTGATAAGGTAAAGGTTCTGTTAACTATTAACTAAAATTTCAAGCAAAAAAAATAAAAGCGGCTGACAAGCCGTTTTTTATTTCTATTCATTAGTTACTTGCCGTAATATCTCTTCCAGATAACACAAAGATGGTTTTTAAGAAATTGAAATGCACACAATTCCCAGGGCTTCGTTTAATGCATATTTTTTGATGGTTACTGCAAGAATGTATCGCTTACTGCATTTACCTGAAATAAAGCCTGCACTTACCGAAAATGTAACTGAGAACCTCAATCATATGCCGTAAAAGATTGAAGGTTATTTAAGTGCTGAAACCGGGAAAAAATTTATATACGGTAATAGATTTTAATAAACAATCATAAAAGGAAAGACAATGAAAACAAGACAAACACTTCTCTCTCTTCTGTTAGTACTGACCTTAAGCGCAAGCGCCTTCGGCCAATCTAACGATCTCAGGATTTTTGGTTACTTCCAGAATAACTATTCATATATAACTACCAGCGATATTGAATTTTTTGGTACAAAATCGCCGGGCTGGGATACTAAAAGTTTTATGGTACAGCAAATGAATCTTTTTGCAGCTAAAAACTTCGGAACGGAACTTAGTTCGTTTGTTAATCTTGAATTTACAAATTCATTTTCATCAGAAAACAATGTCGGTGGATTTAAAATTGAAGAAGCATGGTTAAAATATTCACCTTCTAACAATTTTAACCTTAAGAGCGGATTACTTATTCCAAGATTTAACAATTTTAATGAAATTAAAAATCGTACAGTTCTTTTACCATATATATACAGGCCAATGGTTTATGAAACAGTTTTCAATTCACAGTTCGATATTGAAGATTTTGTTCCGCTGCAGGCATATGTTCAGATTTATGGTGATTTGAGTTTGGGTGATGATTTCAGGTTTAATTATGCAGCATTTATGGGCAACTCCTCATCTGAAAACTTAATAAATAATGATGCCGGCCTTGCAGCAGGTGCTGATTCAAGTAAATCAAAGATGTTTGGCGGAAGAATTGGTTTTGAATATGACAATTTAGCTGCCGGTGTATCCACTACATATGATAAGAAAAAAGCAACTAATGTTTTAGAAACCAATTTAGGATATGTTCCCCGTATTAGGTTTGGTGCATACTTAAATTACTCTGTTGCCGGTTTTGAGCTAGAAGCTGAATACATAAAAGTATCTCATAAACTGAGTGCTGAAACTGAAGCTAAAATTGATACTGCTGGTTCACTCATGTATTACCCCAATTTTGCTATGGATAAATCTTGGATACATGTAAATCTGCTTTATAATTTTACAAACAGTTTATATGCATACGCAGGGTATGATTATATGGATACCGAGGATAACTGGTTCTCAATGGGCGGCCTTGATCAATTTGTTGTTGGCGGCGGATACAAAGTTAACGATGCTATAGTTGTTAAAGCAGAATATGTAAATCAGAAGTCCAGTTTATACGGAATACTACCTGTAACCAGACAGGATTATTTATTAGGTGCAAGTGTTTATTTCTAAAACATATTCTTAACAAAAAGATTAACGGAGAAAAAAATGAAATTTTATAAACTATATATCCTGGCAGCAATACTGTTCTTTACAGTTAGCGGGTATGCTCAGGTAGCTATAATAGCTAATAAGTCGGTTTCCGATGGTTCTGTAAGCGTATCAAAACTTACAGATATTTATTCACTCAGGGCAAAAGCATGGTCAAATGGCAATGCAATTATACTTTTTACACATAAATCCGATAATGCTTCTACAGGCAAATTCTTTTCTGCAATCGGCAAATCTTCGGCAGATATGAAAAAAGTATGGATGAAACTGCAGTTAACAGGTGAAGGCCAGGCTCCTGAAGCTTTGGGTTCTGATGATGAAGTATTAAACAAAGTAGCCTCTACACCCGGGGCAATTGGCTTTGTGGATGCTGGTAAAGTTAATGATAAAGTAAAAGTGCTGTTAACTATTAACTAGAGCTTCCCGCAAAAAAGAATAAAAAGCGGCTCAGAGCCGCTTTTTATTTATGTTCATAAGTTTATTGTAATAATATCTTTTCAGGATAACTTGTTAGAATGGTTTTTAGGAAGATGAAAGCATGTACAGATCCAAAGCTTCGTTTAATGCATGGTTTTTAATGGTTACTACAAGATTGTTGCGTTTACTGCATTTACATGAAATACAATAGTTAAAATACGAATATATGATACAAAACATTTATGCTGGAGAATTTTTGGATTCCAGAACCCAGCAAAATGATAGTTAACAAAAAAAAAATCGCCGCCGGGCAAGAGTATAAATAAAAGGTACAACTATGAAAATACTTGGTAAAATAAAAAAATCAATCCGCCTGCAGATAATAAGCAGTGTAACGCTAATCCTGGTATTTATTGTTGCATTTGTTTCTCTTTATTATCCAGCTAAACAGAAATCCAGCAGCATAACTGCTGCAACAGCACAGGTAAAGACACTAAGTGAAATGCTTGCTTTTTCTGTAGGTATGGGACTTGGAGAATCAAATTTTGATTTAGTTCAAACAACATTTAAATGGGCTCAGAGGGATAAAAATGTAACCTACATTCTTATTCAGGATGAAAGTAACTCGGAAATAATCTCATACAATCCTGAAAATCTGCAGATTGCATCTACTCGTCTGAATGACAGAGATAAAATTACTGAGACAGGGGATGCAATTACCACATCTACCACAATAAAATACAAAGATACCAAGCTTGGCAAAATAGTGCTGGTTTATTCGCTGGAAGAGGTAAATACAACTGTAGCATCCGATGCGGCTCTTTCTATATCAATTAGTTTGGGCATTTTTGCTGCCGGTTTATTTCTTATTATGTGGTTAACTAAAATTATCATCAATAAAATTAAAAAACTTAATGAAGCAGTACAGGAAGTAGCCTCAGGTAACTTAGATGTTAACATGGATATTAATAGTGAGGATGAAGTTGGTGTTCTGGCCTCCTCATTTAAAAAGATGACCCAGAGTATTAAAGATGCTAATGAAATGTTAAATAAAGAAAAAGACGGTATAGCGTTAAAAGTTGAAGAAGCTGTAAGTGAGAGTGAAAATCAAAAGCTTTATTTATCTCAAAGTATTGAAACTATATTGGCTGAAATGAACAAATTTGCCGAAGGTGATCTGACTGTATCTCTTAAGGCTGAAAAAGATGATGAAATTGGGAAGTTGTTTAACGGGTTTAACCGTTCGGTATCAAATATAAATATGCTTATCAGGAAGGTTACTGAATCTGTGGAAGCAACTGCAAGTGCATCAACCCAGATATCCTCAAGTATGGAAGAAAATGCAACAGGACTCCAGGAACAGTCAGCTCAAACTTCTGAAACTGCGGCATCAATTGAAGAGATGACTAAAACAATTCTTGAAACAACACGGAATGCAAGTGCAGCAGCCGAGAATGCAAAAAAAGCCGGGGATATTGCTGGTATAGGCGGTAAAGCGGTAAATGATACAGTAAAAGGGATGGAAAGAATAGCCCAGGTGGTTATGGGTGCGTCATCTACTATTAAACAGCTCGGAAACAGCAGCGATCAGATAGGTGAAATAATTCAGGTAATTGATGATATAGCTGACCAGACAAACCTGCTGGCATTAAATGCAGCTATTGAAGCAGCACGTGCTGGTGAACAGGGAAGAGGTTTTGCGGTTGTAGCCGATGAAGTTAGAAAACTTGCCGAAAGAACTACCAAAGCAACAAAAGAAATTGCTGTGATGATTAAACAGATACAAAATGATACCGGTGAAGCTGTTCAGAAAATTGATGAAGGAACTACAGAAGTTAATAATGGAAAAGTCTTAGCTAATAAAGCCGGCGAATCATTAAAAGAAATAATAAACGCAACTATAAAAGTAGTTGATGATGTTACCCAGGTTGCCACTGCCAGCGAAGAGCAGTCTGCTACCGCTGAGCAGATCAGCAGGAATATTGAAGCTATAAGCAATGTTACTAATGAAAGCTCTATGGGAATGCAGCAAATTAGCCGGGCAACAGAAGATTTGAGCAGGTTAACTGATAATCTTCAGAATCTTGTCAGCAAGTTTAAAGTAGATGCTGAAGATAATCACGAACATTACTCAGTAAGGCAAAATGGTAAACTGATTGTATCATAAGTGTTAAAATTCTTTCTCTAACTCTCCTTAAGGGACGGTATCGTAGCCGTCCCTTTTTATTATAAGTTTTCCTTTGTTTGAATGATAAAATATGTTCCGCTTAATACAAAGGATAGTTTCTTCATTTCATAAGTGAAGCGTTTACTGATTTCCGTTAATAATTTTGTTTATATATTCGATGATTTAATATCAAAATATTCTTTTAGTGAGAATTTCAAAAAAGGACTAAAGTGAAAAGGTACTGGAAAAAACTTAAAATAAATCAGAAAATATTATATCCAATAGTATTAGTATCAATATTAACAGGTACAGGAAGTTATTTGTATTTTCATAATCTTTATGAGGAAGCCGAAGTTAAAGGCCTTGTTTCAAAAGCCCGGACGCTTATTACCGAAGTTGAGGCTGTGCGGGATTATACCGCTGAACAACTTAAAACCGGTGTATTTAAGACTGATTTAACAAGGACTGAAGATATTCTATATACGGTACCTATCTTTTCGGCAATGAAAGTTGCTAAAAGTAAAGCACCGGAACTTGATATGGATTTTAGGGTTCCTAAGTTCCAGCCAAGAAACCCCAAAAATGAGCCGGATGACTATGAAGCGCAGATATTAAGAAAACTTGAATCAGGTAATGTAAACGAAACCTGGGAAATTGATGATGCAACTAACAGTATACGGTTCTTCAGACCAATAAAATTGACGGATGAATGCCTGAAGTGCCATGGTGACCCCTCTAATTCATTTACAAATTGGGGAACAACCAACGGTACTGATTTAACCGGAACCAAAATGGAGGGATGGAAAACAGGTGAAGTTCACGGGGCATTTGAAGTTATAATGGATCTGGCTCCTGTACAGGCCTCTGTAAATGAGAAATCAATTTTTATAGCCCTTATTTCCTCGATAGGTATAGCTTTAATTGCGCTTATAGGCTTCCTTGTTTCAAGAAGTATCAGTAATCCTGTAAAAGAACTTGAAAGCGCAGCTGATAAAATAGCAAACGGTAATACCTCAATAAGTGTTTTGATTAATTCGGAAGATGAACTTGGTGCTCTTGCCTCAAGTTTTAATGCCATGGTTCAAAAAATTAATAAAGCAAATTTTGATTTGCTTGAAGAAAAAAGAAGCGTTGAAAAGAAAGTTGAAGAAGCTGTCAGGGAATCGGTAAATCAAAAAAATTATCTTTCAAAAAATGTTGATATAATGCTTTTTGAAATGAATAAGTTTTCTGAAGGAGATTTAACTGTTAAACTTACTGCTGAAAAAGAAGATGAAATAGGAAAATTGTTTAACGGCTTTAACAGAACGATATCAAATATTAAAAACCTGATTGAAAAAGTTTCGGAAGCAGTTCATGCTACTGCAAGTGCAAGCGCGCAGATATCCTCAAGCACAGAAGAAATGGCCGCGGGTGCAGAAGAACAGAATACACAGACAAGTGAAGTTGCCGTTGCAATAGAACAGATGTCGAAAACTGTTATAGAAACAACTCAAAATACTACTACTGCTGCCGATAATGCAAAAAGGGCCGGTGAGATTGCCGGAGAAGGCGGAAAGGTTGTAACAGAGACGGTAGACGGTATTCAAAAAATTGCAGAGGTGGTGCTTAAATCATCTGAGACTGTTATGCAACTTGGAAAAAGCAGCGATCAGATAGGCGAAATTGTGCAGGTAATTGATGATATAGCCGATCAGACTAACCTGCTTGCATTAAACGCTGCTATTGAAGCAGCACGTGCAGGAGAACAAGGGAGAGGTTTTGCGGTTGTGGCTGATGAAGTTAGAAAACTTGCTGAAAGAACTACAAAAGCAACTAAAGAAATAGCTGATATGATTAAGCAGATCCAGAAAAAAACCGGCGAGGCTGTTTTATCAATGAATAAAGGGACCGAAGAAGTTGAAAAAGGCAAAATGCTGGCTAATAAAGCAGGTGAATCATTAAAAGAAATTATAAATGCCGCAGTTAAGGTTGTTGATGATATTACGCAGGTAGCTACTGCCAGTGAAGAGCAATCAAATACAACTGAACAGATAAGCAGAAGCATAGATTCAATCAGCAATATTACACATGAAAGCTCTGCAGCAATTCAAGAGGTTGCAAAGGCTGCCGAGGACCTGAACAAGCTTACTGATAATCTTCAGAATTTAATAAGCAAGTTTAAAGTAGATGCTGAAGATAACCACGAACATTACTCAGTAAGGCAAAATGGTAAACTGATTGTATCATAAGTGTTAAAATTCTTTCTCTAACTCTCCTTAAGGGACGGTATAAAAACCGTCCTTTTTTTATGTACTCTTCACCTGTTTCGTTAAATGCATAAAATGTATTTCTAACTGCAAAAGTGTATCGCTTACTGCATTTGGATAAGAAGAAAGATAAATTGTGCGATAATTTAGTGTTATTAGATATATTTTAAGGGGAAAGCCGGGTTAGTGAGACAGAGAGTAGAAAGTACTGAGTTAAGGCTCCCGGCAAAAAGGGGCGGAGGATCGAACCATAGTTTTGGGGAAACTCCGCCCTGTATTTTATTAATATTGAAAACAGGTAAGCATAATGGGATTTAACCCGATACTAGATCAACAAGATGAAATAAATCTGGTTGAATACGTAATTCAACATCTGCAGAATAAAATTACTGAGCTTGAAAAAAATCTCTCATTTATGCTTGAACTGAAGATTAATATTGAAGAGAAAAAAGTTCAACCTGAAGCAGTTAATAATGGGGAAGTAAAACCCGAAGAAATAAAACCCGAAGAAATAAAACCCGAGGAAACAAAACCTGCTGAAACAGAAATAGTTTCCACCTTTTAGTTCTTATCTTAAGTTAATATAAAGATTTACACCTCACAGACTACACTCTTGTATGCCCCTACTGCAAAAGTGTATCGTTTACTGCATTTATCTAATAAAAATACTGCTTAATCCGAAAATGTTATAGAATTAAAAGAATTATACCGGGAGGTAATAAATGAAACTGAAAAATGTAAAAGACTGGAAATTTTTCTATAAAATTTTTGGAATAGTAATTATAAGTGTAACAGCACTTGTTATACTTATTGCAGCATATATACTGCCTTCCATGAAATCCCAAATGTTTGAAGAAAAACAACTGGCAATTAAACAAATTGTAGAGATTGCCTATAATACAGTAAAAAAATATGAATCAAAAATTGCATCCGGTGAAATAACATTTGAAGATGCACAGCAAATGGCTAAAGAAGATATTGCTGTTTTAAGGTATGATGGCGATAACTATTTCTGGATTAATGACCTTTCCTATAACATGGTTATGCATAGCGCAAAACCCGAGCTGAACGGCCAAAACATGGAAAGCTTTAAAGACCCTAATGGTAAGAACATGTTCAGGGAATTTGTTAATACTGCGCAAGAATCCGGAAGCGGTTTTGTAGAGTATTATTGGCCTAAACCAGGGTATGACCAGCCTGTTTCCAAGATTTCTTTTGTAAAACTATACGAAAAATGGGGCTGGGTAATTGGCAGCGGGATCTATATTAATGATGTTGATGAAAAATATGCCGAAATAAGCGGAGGAATATATATAATTATTACCGCACTTGTATTAGGCCTCCTGGTGATGACTTACTATGCTGCAAAAAAGATAGTTGCTCCTATTAACAGGTTAAAAGACGCTGCTGCAAGAATGATAAATGGTGAATTAAACGTCCAGGTAGAAGTAAACTCTGCAGATGAGATTGGTGAACTTTCCAATACCTTTAACCAGATGGCAGAAAAAATTTCTTTGCAACTGCAATACATGGATAATTTGCCTCTTCCGGTGATGGTTATTGATAAAGATTACAATATTCAATACATGAATAAAAAAGGGGCAAGCCTTGTTGCTAAAGATCATAAACAAATAATTGGCGAAAAATGTTATGATAATTTCAAAACAGGCCATTGTAAAACCGAAAGCTGTGCCTTATTTAAAGCAATGAGGGATGACCGTGTTTATACAGAAGAAACAGTAGCAAAACCTAATGGAAATGAAATTCCTATTTTATATTCAGGTGCCCCGATAAAGAACAGGGACGGTAAAATTATTGGTGCCGCAGAATCAATCTCTGATATTACGGAAATAAAAGAATTGCAAAACTATCTTACACGGTCTACTAAGAAGATGATGGTTGCAATGGAGCAGTTTGCAGACGGGAACCTGACAATAAATGTAGTACCTGAAAAAGAGAATGATGACCTGGGAAAATTGTTCCATAGTTTTAATAAATCTGTTCAGAATATGAAACAGATCCTTAAACATATTTATGATTCTGTTGATGCAACAGCAAGTGCAACTACCGAGATATCATCAAGTACAGAACAAATGACTGCAGGTGCCCAGGAACAGAGTGCTCAGACCAGTGAAGTTGCCACAGCAGTTGAACAAATGACAAAAACAATTTTGGAAACTACAAAGAATGCAGGTACGGCAGCAGAGAATGCAAAGAAAGCGGGAGAAATAGCAGAAGAAGGTGGTAAAGTAGTAGAAAATACAGTTGAAGGAATGAAAAAGATTGCCGAGGTTGTTAGCAGATCAGCAGGAACGGTGAGGAAACTTGGAAAAAACAGTGAGCAGATTGGTGAAATAATACAGGTTATTGACGATATAGCTGACCAGACTAACCTGCTGGCACTTAATGCAGCAATAGAAGCAGCACGGGCGGGTGAACAGGGAAGAGGGTTTGCAGTAGTGGCTGATGAAGTAAAAAAACTTGCTGAAAGAACCACCAAGGCAACAAAAGAAATTGCCGATATGATAAAACAGATACAGAAGGATACAACCGATGCTGTTGAATCGATAGAGGAAGGTACAGAAGAAGTTGACAAGGGAAGGCAGCTTGCTAACAGGGCAGGCGAATCATTAAAAGAAATAATACGGGCTTCTATTAAGGTAGTTGATGAAGTAAACCAGGTGGCCACTGCAAGCGAGGAGCAATCCAGTACTGCAGAGCAGATAAGCAAAAGTGTTGAATCAATTAATAATGTTACCCAGGAAACTGCTTTAGGAATTGAGCAGGTAGCAAGAGCCTCCGAAGATTTGAACAGGCTAACGGAAAATCTTAAAAATCTTGTTGGCAAATTTAAGATAGATTCATCTAATGAAAAGAACCAGTATGCTTTTGCTGATGAAAAAGTATATGCATAAAGTGAATAAAAAGAATGGTTTTATTAAAAAATAAAGGTAATTAAATGGAAAAAACTGTAGAAAAAACCGAAAGCTCCGAAATCCTTCAGCTTGTAAGTTTTAAGATTGAACAGGAAGAATTTGGAGTTGATATTCTTAAAGTACAGGAAATAAATAAACTTGTACAGATTACAAAAGTACCAAACTCCCCCGAATTTGTTGAGGGTGTGGTTAATCTTAGAGGAAGAATAATTCCTATTATTGATCTGCGGACAAGATTAGGGATTGCTAAAAAAGCTCATAATAAGGATACCAGAATTATTGTAATTGAACTTAATGGCAACACAATCGGGTTTATTGTTGATGCCGTAAGTGAGGTATTAAGAATATCCAGCGATATAATTGAATCCCCTCCGGCAATATCAAAAGGAATTAATTCGGATTATATTACATCTGTAGCAAAACTTGAAGACCGCCTATTAATTTTGCTTGACCTTGAAAAACTTCTAAATGTGGAAGAGGCCGAGCTAATAGAAAATATGTAAGATTGTTTTTCAAAATTTTATAGAAAAGGATGGGTACCCCTGTCCTTTTTTTATAATATTTCTTGCCGGAAGTCAAATTTTGCCCTCAAACGCCTTCTTATTAAACAGTTTAACCCTTAATTAAATTAATAGTTCTCCGATAATATGGGTAACCTTTTAATTTTGGGGAGTAATATGGAAATAATTAAGTGGTCCGATAAGTATAGTGTAGGCCATTCTCTAATTGACAATCAACACAAAAAATTAATAACTCTTATAAATGAACTGCATACTTCAATGAAAGAAGGGCGGGGAAAAGAGTCGCTGCAGAAAATTCTGGATGAACTTGTATTATATACAAAAGAACATTTCAGCACCGAAGAAATGATGATGCGTAAAGCCGGTTATTCAGGCTATAATGAACATAAAGTGGAGCATGACAAGCTTGCCGAAAAAGTAATATCACTGCAGGACCTTTATAAAGCCGGTAAAGTTCCTTTAACTCTGGATGTAATGATTTTTTTGAAAGACTGGTTAATAAATCATATAGAAGGTACAGATAAAAAATACAGGGGAAAGTTATCATGAGTCTTTCAATTTCACGCAAAATGGGAATAATAGTTGCCGCTACATTAGGTGTTACACTAAGTATTATGATATTTGTTCTGCTAACTAAGGAAGAAAAAACAAAAACTGATAAGGCTAAACAAAGCGTAAGCGAACTATCCGATGCAATTACCCAATCCATAATTTATGCCATGGGAGAAGGTGTTACCGATATTCAGCCTTTTATAGAAAGATCAAAAAAAATTAAGAATATAAAAGAGCTGCGTATAATATCAACTGATAAAATTACGGCCGGCAGTGAAGCTTCAATGGATTCGAGGGAAAAAGCAGCTATAGTATCCAAAAGAACTGAATTTTTGGAAGAAGAGTTTGAAGGAGAGGAAGTATGCAGGTCGATCCAGCCAATTCTTGCCGAAGAAAACTGTCTGAACTGCCACGATGCTAATCTTAATGATCCCCTTGCAACAGTTAGTCTGCGTTATACAATGAAGCAGGACTATGAGGCAATAGCCAGCCAAAGGCTTGAAGCTATTTTAATGGGCCTGGCAACCATTATAATTGCGTTTTTAATGGTTATGATTTTCTTAAAGCGTCAGTTTATCAGGGATCTGCTTATTTCGGTAAATGAGATTAAAAGACTTTCTACAGGTGATATTAACAGTGTAGTGGAAATAAAAAGAGATGATGAACTTGGAGAACTTTCACATTCTGTTAAAGTACTTCAAAATTCACTAAAACAGCATAGTGAAGCTGCTGCTCAGATTGCAGCAGGAAATGTGGATATATCTGTTAATATGCTTTCCGATAATGATGTGCTTGGTAAAGCAATGATTACTGTTAAAGAAAGCCTCTCCTCACTTTTGCAGGATATTAAAGGTATGTCTTCTGCAGCCAGTGAAGGAAACTTAGGCCAAAGATTAAATGCGGAAAGGCATTGCGGCAGTTATAATGCCCTGATAGCCGGATGCAATAATACTCTTGATTTTATGCATACTCCTATTGATGAAGGGACTGATGTACTTGCCAGGATGGCAGCCGGAGATTTTACGGCACGAATGAATGGTGACTACAGGGGAGATTTTGCAAGGCTAAAAAGCAGTATAAACAGCGTTGCAGAATCTATGACGGAAGCACTTAGTAAAATAACTGAGTCAGTTCATGCTACAGCAAGTGCAAGCACAGAAATTTCTTCAAGCACTGAAGAAATGGCTGCCGGCAGCCAGGAGCAATCCTCACAAACCCGGGAAATAGCAGCCTCAATTGAGCAGATGACAAAAACTATTATTGAAACTACCCGTAATGCAACCACTGCAGCAGAAAATGCAAAAAAAGCAGGGCAGATAGCAGGAGACGGGGGCAAAGTAGTAGAAGATACTGTGGAAGGAATGAAAAAGATAGCAGAGGTTGTAAGCAGTTCAGCAGAAACAGTAAAGAAACTTGGAAAAAGCAGCGACCAGATAGGTGAAATAATACAAGTAATAGATGATATAGCCGACCAGACAAACCTGCTGGCATTAAATGCTGCCATAGAAGCAGCCCGTGCGGGTGAACAGGGAAGAGGGTTTGCGGTAGTTGCCGATGAGGTTAGAAAACTTGCAGAACGAACTACTAAAGCTACTAAAGAAATTGCTGAAATGATTAAGCAGATTCAGAAGGATACACTTGATGCCGTAAGTTCAATGAATAAGGGTACTGAAGAAGTGGACAAAGGAAGAAAACTTGCAAACAGTGCCGGAGAATCTCTAAAGGAAATTATTACCGCATCTGCAAAAGTACTTGATGATGTAACCCAGGTAGCATCTGCCAGTGAAGAGCAGTCTGCCGCTGCCGAAGAAGTAAGCCGTAATATTGAGGCAATAAGTAATGTAACTCATGAAACTGCTGCTGGTATTCAGCAGGTTGCCGGTGCCGCTGAAGATCTTAATAGACTGACTGATAATTTGCAAAAACTGATCAGCAAATTTAAAATCGATTCGGCTGAAAAAGAAACTCATTATTCTGTAAGGCAAAACGGAAAATTAGTAGAAGGTTAGTGTTTGATAATATTCCATTCATTGCTGCCTCTAAGAAGATTAAATACAGAATATTTGCTCTTATTAACTTATGCAGAAAAAGTCCGATAATAGGACTATAGGAGGTAAGTATATGGATTTAATAAAAAAAATTTCAATAACTGCATTTTTTATTCTATTTAATATATTATTATTATCACAGGAGGACCCATACAAACCTGTTGCGGATGAAATGCCCGAACCTGTAGGTGGATATGAAGCAATTTATAAAATAATTGAATATCCCGATATAGCTAAAAAAGCAGGGGTACAAGGCAAAGTATACCTCCTGGCATATATTAATGAAAAAGGCGGAGTGGATGATGTTAAGGTTGTTAAGGGGTTGGGTGCAGGATGCGATGAAGCTGCTATTGATGCGGTAAAAAAACAAAAGTTTAACCCCGGCAAAGTCCAGGGTCAGGCTGTAAAGGTTAAACTTACTATCCCAATAATTTTCAAACTAAAATTCTAGCACTAATTTTTCCGGATTATCATATAATTATTGCTGTTTTCCCATTACATCATAATTGAATATTCTCATTAAAAATGCAGGAAACCTATAAATTCCTGCATATTTCACATATTATTTAGTGAGTTTATTAACTTTTTTCAGAATCAGCCGATAATAAAGCGGAAGTAAGAAGCTAATAATAAATTGGCTGTAAAATTGTGTGGTTTCTGTTTAATTCCTGTTTTTGCACAATTTGTTCGCAGGAATATTCATTTAATTCTGTAGAAATTTTTCTTCTGTAGGGGGAAGACGAATTAGAAATTGCAAGTGTCTCTGTTATGATACATATAAGCATTAAATATTCTCCACGTAAACTGCAGGGGATAAGCCTGACAAACATCCCCCCATTTAAAAATTATATAAAGCTACTACTATGAACTTACTTAGAAATTTTCAATTCGTTAGAAAAATTCAACTAGGATTTATTTTCTTAGCTGCAATTTCTACCATGGTATTGGGTATTAATTACTGGAAACTGAACGAAGTTTCAGATATTAAAGACCAGATTTTTGATGATTATGTAAAACCCCAGGAAAAAGTATATAACATTTATGCTGATTTCCAGGTTATCCAGACAGTACTGAATCAGATGACGCATAGAGAATTTGCGAGTGAATTTAATTCAAGCCTGAAGGAATATCAGCAATTAAAAGAAAAAATTGACAAGTCATTAGAGGTGCTGCTTAACTCAGATCTTAGGGCTGATGTGAAAGAAAGCCTTTATGAAATAAAGGATATGTGGGGTAAGTATAAAGCTGAAGCAGCCGATGCTACTTTAAGCGCTATTATGATAGAGGAATATGAAATGGCTGCCGATATAGCAGTTACTACCGGAGAAGAATTCGGAGATCAGCTTGTAGGTAAGTTTAATGTTATTAAAAACGGATTAACCAAAAAATCTGAAATGCTTAATGAAGCGGCTGACTCCGCCTTTACATCAGCAGTTACCTTTACCATTGCGGGAGCAATTGGAGGTACAATTATTTTTATATTTTGTACCTTTATTTTAGCTCCCGCAATAACGAACCCTATTAACTATCTTAAAGGTATAGTTAAAGAGTTTTCTCTTGGCAATTACAGTGTTGAAATAAAAAATGATTCTAAAGATGAGATTGGCGAATTAACCAATCTGTTTGCACTTTTACAAAATGCACAGCAGGATAAAGTAAAAGCTGCCCAGAAAATAGCAGACGGTATTATTGAAAAGGTTCACCCTGCTTCTGATAAAGATCTTCTTGCATTTGCTTTTAACCGAGAATTAGACACCATTGATTCTCTTCTTAATGAATTTAAAATGCTTGTTGAAGCTAACAGGGAAGGCAATCTTGAAATTAGGGGTAATGCAAATAAATTTGCAGGCGGCTGGCGCGAAATAATTCAGGGTGCTAACTCAGTTATGGAATCTTTTATTGTACCTATTAACGAATCTGCAAAAATCCTGGATTTAATGGCTAAGGGAGATTTTACAGGAAAAGTTAAAGGTGAATATAAAGGCACATATGAGCTGATTAAAAATAATATTAACCAGGTAAGTATTTCTCTAAACTCCGCCCTAAATGAAGTTTCTGAAACAGTTGCTTCAACAGCTTCGGCAGCAAACCAAATATCTGCAAGTACTGAAGAAATGGCTGCCGGTGCCCTTGAACAGACACAACAAACAAGTGATGTTGCTGCATCTGTAGAACAAATGACCAAAACCATTCTTGAAAACACTTCAAATGCATCATTGGCTGCTGAAACTGCCAAGGAAGCCGGAAATAAAGCAAAAATTGGCGGTGAAGTTGTTGACAATACTATTTCGGGTATGATTAGAATTGCCGATGTTGTTAAACAGTCTGCATCCACTGTTGAAACTCTTGGTAAGAGCAGTGATGAAATTGGCGAAATTGTACAGGTTATTGATGATATTGCTGACCAAACAAATCTTCTTGCATTAAATGCTGCAATTGAAGCCGCACGTGCCGGTGAACAGGGCAGGGGTTTTGCTGTTGTTGCAGATGAAGTTAGAAAACTTGCCGAAAGAACCACTAAAGCAACAAAAGAAATTGCCCTTATGATTAAACAGATTCAGCATGATACCGAAGTGGCTGTAAAATCGATGAAAGAAGGAACAGTTGAAGCAGACAATGGTAAGCAGCTTGCTGTACGTGCCGGAGAAGTTCTTAAAGAGATTATTGAAGGTGCTGATAAGGTATCTGAGATTGCAGTTAGTGTGGCGGCAGCAAGTGAAGAACAATCTTCTGCTGCAGAAGAAATAAGCCGTAATATTGAACTAATCAGTAATGTTGCCGGGCAGAATGCTGATGGAACCAGGCAAATTGCTAAAACTGCCGAGGAACTTAACGGATTAACTATTAACCTCGATTCACTTATCAAAAAATTCAAAATTAGCAGAAACGAAGCAAAAAAAGAGTTTGAATTTTCTTATGGGGATAAGCATGCCGGTACTAATGGAAACGGCAGCGGGAACGGCAGACCCGCAAACAGGTAAAGTAATTACGTCATCTGGTTTGAGACTGTATAAAGAGCAGGCTCAAACCGGACTGACATTTTTGTCTGCCGCTCAAAATCCACCCTCCATTTAACAAAAAGCTTGCAGTATAACAGCAAAATAATTCTCCTTATACCGCTAAAACAATGAAGAAAATTACCGATAATCTAGTAAGGCCATAAAAAGATCAGGTCAGGGGCAATTATGAGCAAATCAGTTCAAAAAGAGCAAAAATACCTCTACCCATTATTGTCCCCCCGAAATGGATTTTAGTAACAGCTTTTAGGAAATAAATTATTATGGAACAAAAAAATAATTCGAATGAAACACTAAATCTTATCCAACTGGTAAGCTTTAAAATAGGAAGTGAAGAATTTGGGGTAGATATTCTTAAGGTTCAGGAGATAAATAAACTTGTTCAGATAACCAAAGTGCCAAATGCTCCTTATTTTGTTGAAGGAGTTATCAATCTGCGCGGCAGAATCATTCCTATTGTTGATTTAAGAACCAGGCTTGGGTTGCCAAAAAAGGATTTTGATAAGAATACCAGAATTGTTGTAATAGATCTGCATGGAATGACGATTGGTTTTATTGTTGATGCAGTTAATGAAGTTTTGAGAATATCAAATGATATTATTGAACCCCCGCCAACAATTTCCAAAGGGATAAATGCTGATTATATCACATCAGTTGCTAAACTTGAAGACAGGCTTCTGATTCTGCTTGACCTTGAAAAGCTGTTAAGCGAAGAAGAAAAAGAGAAGCTTGTTGAAGCTGCATAAATAATAAACAAGGGCAATCATAAAGATTGCTTATTTTCTTTCATCCGGGCTCTTTTGTATAAAATAAATCGAAAAAGATTCGATAATATTTTAGAACTATACACGTTTGGCAATATGAATGAATCAAAGGCTCCAATAGAAATTTTAAAATCAGGTAACCCCGAAGAAATAATTAATCTTCTTGAAAGCCTTGAGATAAGCAGCTTAAATGACGAAGCTTTTGAAGTTTTGTGCGCCTTGATTGAAGATGAAGATAAAGGCATACAAAATGCATTGTCATTTTTTTTACTTGTTAATTATGACAACAGGACATCTGATTTTTTATTAAAATATATTTCCTCCGGCAATATTGGTATAAGAAATCTTGCAGGAGATATACTGGCTAAACTAGGTTCAAAATCAACCTCAGCCTTAATACGGTTTTTATCCATTTCAAAAGATAATGATGATCTTAAGTTTGTTATTGATCTTTTAGGACTTATTTGCGATCCCCGTTCAAGCGAAAAGATTATCGAAATACTTTCCCGTTCTGAAAATGAAAATGTTATTATAGCATGCCTTGAAGCTTTAGGCAACCTTAAGAGTGAAGAGTCTATTGACTACCTGGTAATGTCATATGAAAAGAATGACCTTTTCAGGCCCAATGTAATTGAAGCTCTGGGAAAAATCGGCTCTAAACAAGCTCTCGATTTTCTGAACCAAAAATATTTAATTGAAGATGACTTTATAAAGTTTTCGATAATTGAAAGCCTGGGATATATTGGCGACGAAGAAACTTTTTTCTTCCTTCTTGCAGAACTTAACCAGGCCGAAGGCCCCCTGGTTTGGCCGCTAATAGCCTCAATTTATCATCTCAAGGAAAAATTCGGCTTTGATATACCCTTTGATGAAAAAATGAAAAATGCAGTAGTTCAAACTATTTCTGCCGGAGATCCTTATTATAAAAAAGTTGCCGGTTATCTTGTTACAATATTTGAAGACAGGGAAATTAACCTTGCATGCTTAAAGATATACGGTGAAGATGCCGAACTGGATGAGATAATTAAAAGTAAATTTCATGAGTACAGAAAAGATAAACTGCTTGATATTACAGCAATTATTGATGAACAGCCGGATAATCTGTTGTCATTGCTAATTCTTCTTCAGGAAGTTCTGGACAATTACCAATATAATGAAATAACAGTTACCGACCTGGAATACAGAAATCTTATCGATTCCATTACAAAATGTCTTGAGAGTGCAGACGAAGAGGTAAGAAAAAATGCAATGAGCCTGTTATTTTCAATAGAAAGCAATACTGCATTACTGTTTATTGATACAATGGTTCAAGATGATAATATATGGAACAAACTTCACCTGCTTGACTTAATCTGCAGCCTCAAATATGAAAAAATAAAAGATGCACTTGAGATATTATCAAAGGATGAAAACGAAATGGTTTCCGAAAGGGCAAAATCTTTGATTGAAGAAAACAAACAATACGCTATTGATACAGAAATAAAATGAGTTTAACAACAAACGCAGCACTAGCTAATATATCATCAGGGTTATCCTCAAGTATCCACAATCTGTCGGATGAATCTTTCGCAAAACTGCGGAAATACATTTATGATAATTGCGGTATTTATTTTCAGGATAACAAAAAGTATCTGCTTGAAAGCCGGCTGATTAAAAGAATAACATTCCTTGGGCTCTCCTCTTTTGATGAATACTTTGATTATATAAGGTTTAATGTTAATAGTCAGCTTGAAAAAAAGTTTTTGTATGAGGCAATTACAATTAATGAAACCTTCTTCTTCCGGAATCAGCCTCAGCTTGATGCTTTAATTACAAAAATATTACCCGAAATTATACAGGAAAAAAGAAGAATAGGAAGAAATAAAATTAGAATCTGGAGCGCTGCATCATCTTCAGGCGAGGAAGCATATTCAGTGGCAATTTCAATAGTTGATCTGCTGAAAATAAAATACCCTGAATTTGAATATGAAATTGTGGGTACCGATATAAATCATGCAGTTGTAGAAACAGCCAGGAATGCAGTTTACAGGGAATATTCAATCAGAAATACTCCTGCTCATTACCTGAAGAAATATTTTAAATCTAAAGATAACACTTATGTTCTTGATCCTAATATAAAAAAGATGGTGCAGTTTAAGGTTCTGAATTTATATGATGATGCAGCAATGAAAGCTATGAGCAGCTTTGATATTATTTTTTGTGCAAACGTACTTATCTATTTCGATCTTACATCAAAGGTAAAGGTTGTTTCGCACTTGTATAATTCATTAAACAAGGGGGGGTACCTCTTTATCGGCTACTCTGAAACCCTTCATACTGTATCTAAAGCATTTAAGCTGGTAAGCTTTACAAAAACAATTGGGTATAAAAAGGAGTAGATAGTAAAAAGATGAAAAAGGTAATTTTAGTTGCTGATGATTCTCCATCAATCAGAAAGTTTATTTCTTTTGCTCTTACTCTAAAAGGATTTGAAATCATAACCGTTTCAGACGGCATGGAGGCCCTTGAAAAACTTCCTACAGAAAAAGTTAGTTTGGTAATTACAGATTTGAATATGCCGAATGTTGATGGTTATGAACTGATAAAAACAATTAGAGCAAATGAAGATTTTAAAGATATTCCGATAATAATACTATCATCCCTGGCAGGGAGCAATGAAATTGAACAGGGTATATCATGCGGGGCAAACTCTTATCTTATTAAGCCCTTCGACCCTAAAAGAATAGTATATGAAGTTTCAAAATATTTAAACTGAGGTTAATATGTCCTTGAGATTTTTAGTTGTAGATGATTCCGTTACCATGCGGAGAATTGTTGTTAATTCGTTAAAAAACCTTGGCTATGAAGATTTTGTTGAGGCTAGTGACGGTAAAGAAGCACTTGAAAAACTGGCTTCCGATGATTCTATAAATTTTGTTATTACAGACTGGAATATGCCTGTTATTTCGGGCCTTGAACTTACTAAATCTATTAGATCTGACGATCGTTATACTAAACTGCCTATTCTTATGGTTACAACACGCGGAGTAAAAGAAGATATTATTGAAGCCCTGCAGGCACGGGTAAACAATTATGTTGTTAAGCCTTTTACACCGCATATATTAAAAGAAAAAATTGATCAAATACTAGCAGCATCATAAAGGTGAAAAAATGAACGCTCCCACAAATATGGCAGAACTTTTTAACAAATTAAATGATTTGAAATCTGTTTTCAGGTATGGCGAAAGATTAATACCTATTGTACAAAGCCTGATTGACTTTATGAGAGATACCGTGCCTTTGCTTGAAAAGATAAATTCTTCAATAGCAGAAAGCACTAATAAGATACCTAAAGCTACAAACCAGATTAACAATGTTACAAGTGCAACTGAGCTGGCTACAACGGAAATACTGGACCTTGTTGATGCTATATCAGGCGATGCAAGCATAGTTGAAAAGGTTTTGCTTGACCTGATTAAAAGAGAAGAGGAAAAGAAAAAGCTGCAGGATCAGATACTTTCTGAAGTTGCTTCACTAAACGGAACTGCCTCACTGGTAAAAAAATATTTTGAATTATCGGACGTATCAGTTAATATTAGCCCTATAATGAGCTTATTTGCAAAAATAAAAAGTGATGCCTACAATATAACAATGTCTCTTCAGGTTCAGGATATTACCTCCCAGCAACTGGCTGCTGTAAATCATTTAATTGAGTCAGTGCAGGATAAACTTGCTTCTTTATTGTATAATTTCCAGGAAACAAGTTTTAAGGGTGCTGAATCAGTCGAATTTGATTCCAGGGGCCATACTTTTAATCCTGAGGCAAGGTATGATAAATCGGATGAAAAGCAGCAAATAGTTGATTCCCTGGTTAAATCTACAGTGGCTACCCAGGATGAGATAGATAAACTTTTTTCGTAAAGGGGTTATGGATTTAAATACACAAACATTGCTTAATGATCCGGATATGAAGGAGATAGTGGAAAGTTTCCAGATTGAAACTAAGGAAATACTGGAAAGACTTGACACTGACCTGATTGATCTTGAAAAAAAGCCTAATGATCTTGAACTGCTTAATCAGATATTCCGTTCATTCCATACTATTAAAGGCACTGCAGGATTTTTAGGTTTAGAAAAGCTGACAGCAGTAACTCATAAACTGGAGGATATACTTAATAAACTCCGTAAAAGCGAAATTGAGTTAAATTCCGAAATAATGGATGCTATTTTAATTGGTTATGACACGATAAAAAGCCTTGTTAGCTGTATTGAAGATAATAAAAATGAAAATATAGAAATTGCTGATGCTATTAAGGTGCTTACAAATCTTATATCAAACTATGCAGGTAAAGCCATATCTGAAAAAAGCAAATCTGAAAAAGCTAAATCTGAAAAAACCAAATCTAAAAAAACCAAATCAGAAAAAACCAAACCTGAAAAAGCTGACACTGAAAAAACTGATGCAAATTTAGTTACCGAAGAGGCTGAAGAACTAACAGAAGCTGACATAGCGCTGTTACAAAGCAGTGAGGATGATAATAATATTGATTCGGAATCTTCTACTGAACAGAAAGAAAGAATAAAACTGGCAAGGATACAGCAGGCTGTGGATTCGGTAAGTAAAAAGACCGACAACACCATCAGGGTTGAAGTTGAAAGACTTGATCAGCTTTTAAGAATAGCCTCGGAACTGGTACTCGGAAGAAACAGGCTTGCCCAGGTAAATTCAGAATTTACTATTGAATATGAGGGTACAAAGTTTTCGCGGGATCTTGCCGATGCCGCCAAACAAATTGACCTGATGACCAATGAGCTTCAGCTTGTTGTTATGAAGACAAGAATGGTTAAAATAGGAAAAGTGTTTAACCGCTTTCCAAGGCTTGTAAGAGACCTTTCAAAAGAAACCGGCAAAGAAATTTCACTTGTTATAAAAGGGGAAGAAACTGAACTTGATAAAACCCTTATTGAAGAAATAAATGATCCGCTTGTGCATCTGATAAGGAACTCCATTGACCATGGTATTGAAGTTCCTGATGTTAGGGAAAAAGCCGGTAAAGGCAGAACCGGCACAATTGTTCTGTCTGCAGAGCAGGAGGGGAATAATATTGTAATTACTGTTGAAGATGATGGTAAGGGTATTGATCCCGAAGTAATTAGAGAAAAAGTAATAAGTAAAGAACTGATTACCAAAGAAAAAGCTAAAGAGCTTACAAAACAGGAAATTTTTAATCTTATATTTTTACCCGGATTTTCTACTGCGGAAAAAGTTACTAATATTTCTGGCCGCGGCGTAGGAATGGATGTTGTAAAGACAAATGTAAGTAAGTTAAGGGGTATTATAAATGTTGATTCCAATGTTGGTACCGGAACAACAATGAAAATTAAGCTGCCTCTTACTCTTGCAATTATTCCCGGAATGATTGTTAAGGTAAAAGAAGAGTATTTTGTTATTCCTTTAAATTCTGTAATTGAAGCAGTAAGAATACAAAAAGAAGAAATATATACTATTAATCAGAGCGAAGTGATAAAGATGAGAGATAGTATAATTCCGCTTGTAAGCCTTGATCATCTTATAAGAAATGAAAATAATAAGGATATAGAGGTTTCATGGCAGTATATTATTGTTGTGGGTATTGCAGAAAGAAAATTTGGTATTAAAGTAGATTCTCTGATTGGGCAAAAAGAAGTTGTAATAAAATCACTTGGAGAATATTTAGGCAATATTAAGGGAATAGCGGGCTCAACAATAATGGGAGATGGTACAGTTGTAATGATTCTTGATATAAACGAATTAATAAACCAGATAAACGAATAAAAATTGCAAAGACAAATTACTGTTGTTGTAGTAGATGATTCTGCATTTATGCGGAAGTCAATTTCTTTGATGCTTGAAAGTAGTGAAGATATAAAAGTTTTAGCTACAGCAAGGGATGGCCAGGAAGGTTACGAACTTGTTAAGAAATTAAGGCCCGATATTGTTACTCTGGATGTTGAAATGCCCAGAATGGACGGGCTTACTGCACTTAAAAAAATTATGGCTGACTGCCCCACGGCAGTGATAATGGTAAGTTCAATAACTACCGAAGGGGCCGAGGCAACTCTAAAAGCAATGGAATATGGTGCCGTTGATTTTATTCCTAAAGATATGTCCTATGTGAGTGTGGATATTATAAAAAAGAAAGAAGAACTGATACGGAAAGTAAAGGAAATTGTACGTCAGAGGCTTTTCCAGGAAAGAATAAGAAAATTACAAAAACTTAGCAGCACACCGGAAAAAGCTCGTCCGGTAGCCAGAAGTGTAAACATCCCCAAAAATAATTATCAGGCTATTGCACTGGGAATTTCCACCGGTGGGCCGATGTCCCTTCAAAAAGTTATACCTATCCTTTCAAAAAAAATTAATATTCCGGTGTTTATTGTTCAGCATATGCCCCCAAAATTCACCAAATCACTGGCTGAACGTTTAAATGGCCTTAGTGAAATTGAGGTTAAAGAGGCAGAAGATGGTGAAACAATTAGAAATGGTGTTGCTTATATAGCCAAGGGCGGATTCCATCTTAATGTTAAAAAAAACGGCTCGGGATTTGCTGTAATAAATGTAACATCCTGAGAACTCAGGTATCTCGTTATAGACCGGCTCCAGGCTCCTGAGATATCCGACGATGGCGGCCACATCCGCATCGCTCAAGGTGTTATATTGGTTCGAAGGCATAACCACCAACTCGACCCCATCTTTGTCTATCCCTTCTCGAATGGCTCTGGCGATTTCGGCATCAGTCCAGCTGCCCAGGCCGGTCTGCAAATCAGGGGTCATGTTTGGCGTGGCAAATATACCTGAAAATGGACCATCATTAAATTCTTCGTAACGCCCGATGAGTAGCCCATCAGGATCCAGGTTTTCTCCTTGCATAGGTGCATGGCAATCACCGCAAGCCATTACGTTGCGTACCAGGTACTCCCCGCGGGCGATTCCCGCCGGGCTCATATCCGCGGTGATCGGATATATCGGCCGG
>JAWOJF010000133.1:0-6655 GCA_046481785.1 Ignavibacteriaceae bacterium
TTTAACTTCAACTTCCTCTTTATCCCACAATGTTACAATTACATCTCCCGATTCTGTGGTTAAAACCAAATCTTTTCCGGAAGATATTTTAAACGTCCGGTGATGAAGAGTTTCTGTGGATAGATAGCTCGGAGTAGTTGTTTCTGCAGCAAGAAAAACGCTGAATATTAAACAGGATAATAGTGTAATAAAAGATAATTTCATTCCAGACCTCATAATAATTATTGTTTATTATTTAGACCCCGGATAAAGCTTAAAGGTTACTAATCGGGAACACTATATCCGCAAAATCACCGATACACCATATAGCACAAAAAAGTAAATACAGCATAATGGATGATTCATTTATTGATTGATTACAGCTTACCGTGTCTTTTCATTGTTTCAGTCCATTCCTCAATGTTAAGCTGCTCTGATTCTTCAATCAGCATAATGGGAATGTTGTCTTCAATGCGGTATCTCCTCCGTGTTTCCTTATCAGTTGAAACAAGAAAATCACCGTCAAGTAAAAGATCTGCTTTCGTTTCCGGGCAGCAGAGAATATCGAGAAGTTCTTTACTTATCATATTATTGCCTGTTTTTATTTCAAAAATAGGTTAGAAACAGATAATTATAAATAGTATTAGGCAAACTATGAAAATTTTAAAAAATAAAAGGCGGGAAAATATCCCGCCTTGAACTAAGTCTATTTAGTTGAATAAACTACTTGATAAGGACCATTTTCCTGGCTGCAGAATATTTATTAGAAGTTATTTTATAGAGATAAACACCACTTGGTAATCCTGCTGCATCAAAATTAACAGAATGTCTGCCTGCACTTAAATAGCTGTCAGTCAATGTCGCTATTATTTCACCGGTCATTGAATAAACAATTAACTGTACATCACCTGCGACCGGTAGTGTGAATTCAATCTTCGTAGAAGGATTGAATGGATTTGGAAAGTTCTGTGCTAAAGAATAAGCTGTTGGCAATCCAGTTTCTCCTTCAACACTCACACCCTGCTGATGAATATTAGGAGCATACTGTGCTGCCCATGTAACACTTTCATTTACGTGGCATTGTAAACAAGTATAATCAAGAGTTAAACCGGATAATCCATTCGCGTCAGTTTTAATGAATTTTAGACCGGCAGCTATAGTAGTATCCAGATTATCAAACATTGTAATCGGCTCTGTAATTATTCTCCAGAAGTGTGCACTTTGCTCTGAAACATAAGGTGAAAGTGCGTCTGCATTTTTAGCAGCAAAAGGCATATGACAATCAGTACAAGTTGCTACTTCGGGACCGTGTCCTGGTATAGATTTTCCGGGATGACAGGATTCGCAGGAAGGAGTTGGTTTAATGCCTCCGAGTTGTTCATAATAAACACCTTTGTGCGGATCGTGACAGGTTGCACAGGTCATATTTGCTAAATGATGTTTTGATGCAAACATCATATCGCCTTGTTCACGATGACGAATGAATCCTGTAGGAACAGTTTGAACTGTTTCTGGTAACCATTCAACTCTATAGTTCCAGGCAAAACTGGTTCCTCTGTCACGCGCGTGACAATTATTACAAGTTGTATAACCATCCTTTGGAGGTTTTACACCAGAAGGATTAGATAAGTGACCACTAGCCGGACCATGGCAAGCTTCACAACCTACTCCGGCCTCAGCCCAGCTTCCCTGAATACCAGGGTAAGGATCAAATGCTGGTGTTTTTGTAGTACTTGGACCCGTGGTATGACATCTATAACAAGAATAATTGTACATTTGTGTGCCCGGAGGACCTTGAACATATCGCACCCAGCGATTAGTTGGTATGTGATATCTTGTACTATCACCAATTATTACATAACCAAGTGTATCAAGAAAACGAGCGTTTGAGTGATAACCTCCCATTACCCAGCCGATAGTATTCCACGTATAACCTATTGGTGATTGCGGTACACCCGGCTGAATTGTATAGTTTACATTTGGTCCTACAACTTTCTGGGAAGATAAACCTGCCGGATAAGAAGGACCTTGTCCGCCAGTAAGTTTCTGTAATTTATAAGGATGACCTGATTTTTGCCAATCGGAGTGAACACCGCTATGACAAGTTTGACAAGACTGACTGCCTACATAGTTCTGAGCAACAAGTGTTGTAAGTAAGCCCGTTAAAACAACAAAGGCAATTATTAGTAACAATGTTTTTTTCATATTTTCTCCTGGTTTAATAAAGATATTTTAATATCTGTCTACTCAAAATTAACATTTGTTAAAAGTTGTTGAAAGTAAACAATTATGAAATGTTTTTCATATTCTTTTCTCAATTTTTATTTGGTTTTAGTTTAATTTTAAGTAAAGAAAAATAGAGTGAATTATGGAAATATTAATAGCTGAAGACGAGCAACAAATTGCCGATACCCTGAAGAAAAATTTTTTGGATGAAGGGCATCACGCAATAATTGCTCCTGATGGCGAGGAAGCTTTAATACTCGTTAAGAAAATCAAGTTTGACGCGATATTACTGGACTGGAAAATGCCTGTTGTTTCCGGTATAGAGGTGTGCCGTTTACTTCGAATACAGGACAAAATAACACCAATAATACTACTAACAGCCCTGGATGGCGTATCGAACAAAGTAGAGGCACTTGATGCTGGTGCAGATGACTATATAACCAAACCGTTTTCTTTTCAGGAAGTTTTGGCTAGAATTAATGCTGTGGTAAGACGATCCAATCTTGGCAGAGAAAAAATAGAATTCGATAATCTTGTTATCGATCTGTTAAAAAGAAAAGTATTGAACCACAGGAATGAAGAATGCCATCTTACAGAAAAGGAGTTTGAGTTGTTTAAGTACTTTTTAGAGAATATAGGCGAAATACTAAACAAAGATTTGTTGTGCGAAAAAGTTTGGGAACTTAATTTTACACCCACTACAAATATTTGTGAAGCAACCGTGAAAAACCTAAGAAAAAAACTTGAAGAATTTACCGGCAAGAAGTATATTAAAACTATTTACGGAGAAGGGTATATTCTTATTGAAGAATAAATACATTAAAAAATTATTTGTTACCGACACAATAAAACGGTTTACAATTGCAAACGTAATTCTGTTTCTTTTTATTCTTATTCTATTCAATATTCTTACTATTTCATTAACCAGTTTTCTGCTTCATCAGTCGCTTGATGCACGTCTTGAGCACGAAATAGAAAATATTCTTATTACGTTAACAGTTGAAAACGGTAGGGTTGAGGTTATTGATTACAGGGAACTAAATGAACCTGACTTTAAGAAGCTAACTGGAAACCCGTACTTTCTTCAAATATATAGTCAATCCGGAGAAATTATAATCGAAAGCGATAATATTAAGCTTTATCATCCACTTCCGATTAATCCCGAAATATTTTATTCTGATTATGAGTTTATGGATCTGAAAATCAATAAGGATATGCTCAGAGTTGCATATTATCCTCTCCTCGATAATAACAACGATTATGTAGCAACTTTGCAGCTTGCTATATTTGAGTCAGACTACATAATAGTTATGAGAAGGGTGATCCTTTTTAATCTGATATTGTTTCCTGTTGTCTTGCTGATGGTAATTCTTGCAAGTTTTTACATATCCAGAAGAAGCTTTTTACCAATAAATAAAATAATGGACACAGCAAATGCAATTTCAGCAAGTAATTTAAGTGAGCGTATTAGTGTTGACGCAAAACCGGAAGATGAACCCGGCAGATTAAGAGATACTCTTAATAATCTGTTTGATAGAATTGAAAGTTATGTTGATGAGGTCTCTCACTTCACAGATCAGGCATCACACCAACTAGTGAATCCGCTTACTGCCATAAAGTCTGAACTTGACTACCTTTTAAAAAAGGAAAGAACTACGAATGAGTATAAAGAGGCGCTTATTGTTCTTCAAAAGCAGGCTGATAGTATGATCTCGATAGTCAAGACTCTTCTCATTATTGCAAAAAGTGATAAAAGGAAAACAGAAAGCCACTCAATTTTTAATTTCACCAACCTCATATTAAATGAGGTCAAAAGCTACTTTACTGATAATAAAATAACTTATGAAATAGAAAAAGATATTTATCTCAGAGGAGAATCTGATAAATTCTTAATGTTAATGCAAAATCTCGTAAACAATGCAATCAAATTTTCAGATGTTGATAGCACGATAAGAATTATTTTAAAGAAAACTTTTCATAATGTTGAATTGTCGGTTGAAGATAGCGGAATTGGAATTAGTGATGATGAAAAAGAAAAGGTGTTTGAAAGATTTTATCGCTCTGAAAGAACTGAAAAATTCGGACTAAAGGGACACGGCTTAGGCTTGAGTCTTGTTAAATCAATAGTTACTGAAGCAAAGGGCAAAATAGAAATACAGGATAATATTCCGAAAGGAACAATTATAAAAATTGTTCTACCAGCTCTTGAGTTAGAGTAACTTTGAGCTCCTAATTGATAACGGACATAAGATTTCTTCATTCATTCTAATAGAAGTGGATGTTATTTTCTCTCCACCAAAATCATTTTGTAAATTCAGATTGTTAATTATTTATATTTTTTATGCAGACATTTACATATCCTTTTTACGCCAGGCTGATTTATCGTTACGGAAATCTTTTTGCAACGGTTCTGCTTGGTCTATATCTGGTTCCTGTTGTTTTGGGTGCTGATGAAAACCTGTATTTGTTGATACCTCTAATAATTACTTTGTTGCTTCTTTACTACATAAATAAAAAATATTTAACTCTTTACAAGGTAATGCCATATAAAATCGATGCAGATGATGAAAAACTGGTATGTAAAGATTTCATTTTTTCGGATAAGGAAATAATAATTTATTATAAGGATATTGAATCACTTTCAGGAGGAATATTTGACGGTAAACTCCGCGGATTAATGAAAGTATGTGACGGTAAAAATAGAATTTGTATAGGTTTTTCTGATAAGATGAAAGATTCAAAAAAACTAATTACGTTGATTCTGAGCAAAGTGAATAAAAATATATATAATGATGTAATTGATAAACTTCAGGCATTGAAGAAGGTAAAGAAAAAATAAAATGAAAGTTGCGGTATTATTATCAGGCGGAGTGGATAGTTCGGTTGCACTTCGGCTTCTGAAAGAAGCCGGACACAATGTTACAGCATTTTACCTTAAGATATGGCTTCAGGATGAGTTTTCGTTTCTCGGTGACTGTCCCTGGGAAGAAGATCTTGAGTTTGCTCACGGAGTTTGTAAACAGGCAAACGTTCCTCTGGAAATTCTTAATCTGCAAACAGAGTACTGGGATACAGTTGTTTCTTATACCATTGGAGAAATTAAAGAAGGCAGAACTCCCAATCCGGATATGTACTGTAACTCACTTATCAAGTTTGGTCAATTTTATGATAAGATTGACTCATCTTATGAAAAAGTTGCAAGCGGGCACTATGCAAGAGTGGAAAACCTAAATGGAAAGTATTTGCTTAAAACTTCTCCCGATCCTATTAAAGATCAGACTTACTTTTTAGCATATCTGACTCAACAACAGCTATCTCGTGCATTTTTCCCGATAGGTGCTTTTACAAAAAGAGAGATAAGGGAACTTGCACATAAATATCAGCTCCCGAATATGGAAAGGAAGGACAGTCAGGGTATTTGTTTTCTCGGACAAATTAAATTCAATGAATTCGTAAAACACCATCTTGGCGAGTTGCCTGGTGAAATTGTTGATATTGATTCCCGTAAATTGATGGGGAGGCATTCAGGATATTACTATTATACTATAGGCCAACGCTCTGGATTGGGTCTTGGCGGCGGACCGTGGTATGTTATCAAAAAAGATATAGTTAACAACATAGTTTATATTTCAAAGGAAAATATAATCAGCAGAGCACGAAATGAATTTTATGCCGGCAAGTTCAATTGGATAAATAAAAAGCCGGTAGATTGTGAAGAATTAAGAGTTAAAATAAGACACGGAGCAAATTCTTATAACTGCACTTTACATTTTGAAAATGAAAAAAGAGCTCTTATTAAAATGAAAGAATCAGACCAGGGGATTGCCGCAGGACAGTTTGCAGTTTTTTATAAGGATGATATTTGTCTGGGCGGAAGCGTTATACTCGAATAGATAATCAGGCTTCAACAGAAAGGCGGTTAAACTCTGAGGAAGTTTTTTCGTTTTTGATAGATATCAACTTATTACATTCCATACATATATACGCATAGCGTACACCTATCACGGATTCCAATCTTGCCTTCCATACTTCTGTGACATCCTTTCCGCAGCCGGGGCAATTCAGTTTGATTTTTATTTGTTCAATGGATTTTGTCATTATGCTTTTAGGTTGAAGTACTTATTAGACTTCAAATCATATAGAATTGTTACGCACCAAATTCATTTTTTTTCAAAATTTTATAAGCGTAAACTATTAATTGTAGTGTATTTCTCTATTAACTTGTACCCATACTGGAAACAATTTTGAAGAAAATACAAACACATAAATAAACAATTAAGTAACAAAACAATGTGGTAAGATTAGACGTCTTTAAAAATTCTCAACGTGAACTTTTATTTACTAAATATACCCCAACTATAATTAACCCCATTCCGATCAAATGCATAACAAAAAAATGCTCCCCGTCGAGAATTCCCCATACAACAGCCATAATAGGAATAAGATAAGT
>JAWOJF010000319.1:0-12224 GCA_046481785.1 Ignavibacteriaceae bacterium
CCAAAAATATAAAAGCCCGAATATGCTTAAAGCTATTCGGGCTTTTTTATATTTTTATATTCTGATGGTTACTTTTTCCAGGCTTTTGTAAAGAGTTTCTCTGCGTTTAACCGGTATACCTTATCAATTACTATTTTAGGCAAAGCTAAACCCTTAAAAGGTAAGTCCAGGTCTTTACTATCCATAGTAGAGTCAGTTACCATAAACATCCAGTCTGATAACCATTTGTCATGAGCGGCTTCTTTAAATACAGCCGGATCTGCACCGGGATCCTGCACATTATCAGTAGCATAAATTATCCGGTCCTGATATTTAATAAAAAACTCACGGGTTTTTTCTCTGTCTATTGCCGAATGATACTGCATATAACCCATACGTGCACTTAGGTCCACAGTTGCGTTTGGATATTTATCAAAAAACTCTTGAAGTTTATCAAGACTCCACTCCAGGCTTCCTACATGAGCCCCCATATAGCGGGTTTCCGGATTGTTGGATAACATCCTGTCTCTTGCAGCCATTTGATCTTCATAAGAAGGCATATCGGGATGTAAATACATATGATAATGAGGATGATTACCAAAATATAGCTTCATATCATTATTTATCATCTTCTCAACCGGCAGCCAGCAGTCTTTTGGTTCTCCATGATGCCCGATAAGCGGAATATCTTTTTTTCTTAAATATTCAAATACAGGATCAAAGCGGGAATCATCAATCATTACAAGATTGCTATCTTTATTACGGAAGCCCATCCCTATATTCTTCCAGACTTTTACGGCAATTGCCCCCTGGTTAAATGTTGAATCAAGATAGCCGAATGTTGTATTAAGCCATTCAGAATCATCCCATCCAGCCATATAGAATGTAGATGCAAAGGCAAATACTTCGGGATTATTATTTCTATGGTTTATTGCTACATTAAGCTGTTCCTCAACCGGAACAAAATCCGGGTAATCAACATTTATTGACAGTAATTTAAAATTATCTTCACGTGCAAGTTCAATCCATACTGGATCACTTGAATTAATGTGAATGTGTGCATCTATTTTCTGTACATTGTTATAATCAGAGAGCTCATAATAATCTTTTGTTTCTTTCCCGCAGCCGGAAAGGGTTATTGTAAAAATGAAAATGGGAAAAATTAATCGAGAGAAAGATTTGATGAACATTTTTTTACTCCTGAGGAAAGTGATATACTAAAAAAATCAGAATTCAAGATTTTTGTAGAATTCTATTTTTACCTGTTTAAAAAAAGGAAGCTGTTTGTCTAATAGTACTTCATGACTGGAATCGCCATTAAAGAAATCAAGTGTTTTATAGGCATCTTCAATATTGGGATAAGTACATTCCCAGATAAGTGTATTACATGGTTCAGCTGCAGAAACAGGCTGCATTCTTTTACCTTTAGGAAAATCAGGGCGTGAACGTTCAAGTTCTGCAAACTTTTTCTCCAGCTCCATAAATTCTTTTTCCTTTGTGGCATCAAACTGCTGCATTATTCGCATAGTTATGCTCATTATTAATCCTCCAATAGTTTTAAAACTTTAGTTGAAAATGAAAAACCCGGGGAAACAGTAAGGTTTCTTAACATACTCCTGTTTATTTCTTTATTAATTGTATGTGGTGAAGTTACCGAAGCACCACCGGTTAAAGTTCCTACTTGTTGTGCTTCTTTAAGAGTTAAACCGGCAGTAAGCCCTGCAATTACTCCCGAGATGAATGCATCTCCTGCACCGGCTGTACTAACAACTTCAAGATTAAGGGCAGGGAAAAATGAAAGATCAGAACCATCCCATATCCAGCTCCCATGCTTTCCGTTAGTGATGGAAAGCCTGATATCCGGGTTTATGGAACAGAAAACTTTTACTGAAAGCTCTGCAACAATCTGCGGCTCATTAATTGAGTTGGACTTTACTGCTTTTGATGCTTCATCAAGATTTATTGCAAGTAAATCCACATGCTTTAGAATATCGGAACCTGTAACTTCATCCATTTCTTCCGAAGTAAAAGAAGCAACACGGAAAAAATTGTATTCTGTCCCAAGGTGCAGTAACTGTTCACGTGTTCTGAGCGGAACTTCGGGAACTGCCAGTGCTATGCCTTTACCCGAATAATTAATAAATTCATTTCTGGCTTTAATAATTGAAGAAGGGGAAACCGATGAACTTGCAGAATCATCCGTGGTCATATTGCCGCCGCTATTATCCGGATAAATAAAGCAGAAAGAAAACAGGGTTGGTCTGTCCGGGTCTGACTCCACATAACGGGTTTTAATTCCTGCCTCATTCATTTCAAACAAAAGCCTGGTTCCAACCTCATCTACTCCAACACTACCAACAGGAATAACTGAAAGGCCTGTTCCTAGAAGCATCTGTACATAATGAGAAATAATATGAAGCTTGCAATAATCTTTCCTGTTCTCAAGCCGTCCGCTGCGGCTTTCCTCCCTGCCCAAAGTATGACTACCATTGAGTAAGAAGAACATCCCTGAACCTATACCGCCCGTTCCTATCATTGTTTTATAAAGGTATTTATCAGGATTTATATTTAATAATTTCATTTTACTCCATTATTAAGTTGAACTATATATTTTCCATTCATCTTAAAACCTAAATCCCATTCAGGATGTTCACTTATCGGATGATTGGCTGTTTCAATTGTAGCAGTAAGCATTGCATCCGGGTGTTCCTGGAGTAATGTAATAGGGTATTCAGGGGTAACCGGACCCAAAAGGGCAACCCGGAGCGCAGTTTGTTTCCAGGAGCCGGTGTCACTAAACAACCGAATTTTTTTAGCGGATAAACATTCTTTCATCCCCAGAGTAACTGACATTGGAGGTACAAACTGGTATGCAGCGCCAAATGATCTGTGTGCCAAAGTGATTATAGTATCAATATTATTTTCCTGAACTCTTATTGTTGAATTCCGGAGATCATCTACTGTAACATGATTAAAAGGATGCCGCCTTGCCTGGTTATATGCTACATGTCCATCCTGTCCCCATCCGCCGTATGTAATATCAATGGGAAACTCGTGAATTTTTTCTTTTATCTCTTCAATATTACTTCCGTTCAACCAGTGGCGGTTTTTTTCAGGCACAGAAAGCTCTTTTTTAATTGGGCCATAAAAATTTTTTTCCATATATCCGCGGAAGGAATAGGGATGATCTTTCGGAAGTTCGCACCCCTGCCAATCTAAACATTCATCCATATGAAAAACTACAAAATTATTAAGACTGATATTCTCTTTATTAACCATGTCTGTAAAGAAATCATACCAGCAATTAGGCCCGCATGGTATAATTGCCCGGGTGGTTTTTCCATTACTGTTATTTGCTATTATATCATCGGCAAGCTCACGTGCCATTAGTTTTCCCATCTCAACAGAATCAGTGCATATCCTTAAAGGTACTTTAAGCCCCGGACTTTCCCTTAATTCATTTAAAGGAATTTTACACCATTCATATAATTCTTCTGAAGCAATTGTTTGCATAAAAATCTTTCTCCCATTTATTTTTTTTGCCTTATAAGGCTGTTTCATCAAACTACATAATTAAACACTTTATAAAGTTCTTATTTCTTACTCTGCCATCAGGTAAATAGCTGCAAATGCTATAAGCATACCAAATAAAATTACCGGATGAGGAATCACTGCATAAATAATAAGAGATATTATTACTGTTATTACCGGTGCAAGTGACATCATAGGTACTACTATTATAGCTTTACCATATTTTATGGCATAAGCGAAAAACAAAAATCCGACTGCATTAAGTAACTGAATAATAAATGCCGAATAAACACCGCTTAATCCCCAATTAATATTTACTGAAAAGTCTGTCATTAAAAGTGCAAAAGGGATCAGAAAAACTGAACTGATCATTAAATAAAAAGTTATACTTTCTGAATTAACTGTGGAGCTTATGAATTTCATAATAAATGCCTGGAGGCCCCATAAAACAAAAACTATAACAGCCAGTATTATCCATAAGTATCCATTAGCCGCAGAATCTTCCGGGGGGCGGTATGAGAGCAGCAGTATTGCTATCAGGGCCAGGGCTATTCCTACAGATGCTTTTATATTTGCTTTTTCTTTTAGCAGTGTAATAGAAAATATAATTGTAACTATTGGGTATAAAGAAATAAGCGGGAAGAGGATATAAGCCGGCCCCATTCTTAAAGCCTGGAATAAAATAAGCTGTCCGCCTGAACCGAATAGACCGGCAAGTATACAGTAGAACACAGATCTTTTATCCATGTTAAGCTGCCAGTTAACCCGTTTTAATGCTGCCAGGGAAACAGGAATCATTGTAAGTGCCCACGCAGAATATCCTAAAGTTGCCGGAAAACCTGCTTTTTCAGGAATCTCAATTAAGGCTCCCCAGATTCCCCAAAGTATGGTAACTGTAATTGCATGAACCAGCCAGATTTTATCTTTCATTTGTGTTTACCTTTATTTGGGTTCTGCTTTTATTAACAGGTGTTTGTTAAAATTAACTTTCAGTTTAGCAACTGGCCCTGTTACAGTTCCAAGTTCTTTATTATTCTCGTAATCCGTTATTGTATATGATTTATTTTCAAGTCCTCTTAATTCAATTTCACCGGAAAATTCATTAGCAAAAAAGGCATAATACATTAGCTGGTCTTTTTTAATTGCATGTGCCTCCGGTCGGTCAAAACCTATATCATAAAGTTCTCCTCTGTACAAACCTTTGGAAAGCATATTATCATTATAGATTTTAATCCACTTTGCCCATTCTTTTTCTTTTTCGGGAGTTAGGGTAACATCACCGGTTTCTTTATTTAAATGTGCACCAACAGGCCAGGTAAACTTTGTTGCAATCACTCCGCCAATACCAACGGTTGAGGCAAAATCACTTTTGTTATCGCTTAGTTCAACATGATCACCTGCAAAAGCAGTTTTCGATTGTGTTAATCCTAATAATGTTTTCCCTTTTATTCTTACATGCCATGAACTGTGGGGATCTGAAGAAACCGTCTGATTCATATAAGGAAGAATGTGGAATGATTGGTTTGTTCCGCAGGGACAAATTTGTATAACCGCATCGGGATTTATACTTAGTGCAGTTTCATAAATCATCTTGTATAATTCCGGCAGTTTCTCTGTTGATTCCTCAGGGTATGCGTGCTTATGAGCCGGGTTGTAACATGGTGGTACAGTGTTGAGATTATTGCCGTCAATTTTTAATCCTTCATAGCCCCAGTCTTTTATTGCTTTTATTACAAAATCCTTAGTAAGTTTTTGTACTTCCTCCGAAGCGGGACAAAGAAAAAAAGATTTCCAGAATTGAATAAACACAGGTGACTGATCTTCATTCAGCAGCATATATTCAGGATGTTCTGTGAACATATCAGTTTTAGGATATACTGAGAGAGGCATCCACCATAACCGGGCTTTTGCTCCTGCAGCATGGATACTGTCAACCACTTTTTTCATATCAGCATCACCGTTAGGAAATTTATCTTCCGGAAGGTAATAATCACCCACTGCAGATTCCCATCCGTAATCAAGTGTAATCCAGTCAAAGCCTAATTTTTTAATTACAGGAAATGTGCCGTAAAACTTTTCCATAGTAAAATCTTTTTCGTATCCCCAGCCGCACCATTCTGTTCCATAAGCATCTTCAGGAATTTTTTTAAATTCTATTCCCTGTGCTTCCATAAACCTGCTGTAACTTGTTAACGTAGAGAAGTAATCTCCTGTATGTACCGAGACGAAAGTGGTAAACGTGGTATAAGTCTCTCCTGGTTTTATAATGATGGGTTTTTCATATTTAACAGAAATTTCAGCAGTGCTATTTTCATTTACTGATGTGGGCAGAGAGATTAACTTTGGAACCATTTCAACATGCCCTACTGCCAAACCAACATCTTTTCTCCATACGTCCGCAATGGGAGTTCCTCCGCCGTAATCAACATTATTCATACCCAGGTAATTGTCACGTTTATAACCTATACCAAGTTGCTGAATCCAATCATTATCCCAACCATAAGAACCGGGCTGGTAAGACCAAAAAACTGTGCTATCCTTTACTTCTTTATCAGGAGATATATAATACTGGTTATTAACCCAGCCTGTAAAATTCAGCTCCTTATTCCCGGTGTTTTCATAAACAATATTAAAAAAGAGCATTGCGGGGAATTCCTTGTAACTTATTACCGATACAATTTTTTTCAAATTTCCGGAAGTACCTGTTATAACTATTTTTTTCCCCTTCCCGGTTTTACCGGATATTTCATCTTCGGTGTGCCCGGTATATTTGAAATTATCTGTTACTTCAAGGCCATTGAACATAAATTCCGAGCTTGAAAAATCACCCAGCAATATTTCATTATTATTAATCCGGGAGATTATCCGGCTTTTCAATTGACTGTCATATTCAATTGATATGTTTTCCCCGTTAAAACGGAGGCTTTTTTGAGAATAGGATAATCCGGTATTTAGAAGTGTAAAGAGGATAATAAAACTTATAGAGAATTTGCTTATCATATATATTAGTCCTTCTTTTTAAAAGCGTTTTTGTAAAATGCAGTGAAATGGAAATTATTGTGTGTTTTTGGGTTAATCAAGATTAAAAGCTTTCACTTAGATATAAATAACTTTCAACTCCTTACGAATCTAAATATAAAAATATATATACGCAAGCAAATTTTTGTAAGGAGTTAAAAAAATGAAAACTTAATCGAAGAGAGGTGTTTTTAACTTACACAAGCCAAAACGTTAGACAATAATAACCTTAATTCCAAGGTTTTCGAAAGAAGCTTTAGTTTCCTGGGATAGTCCGGAATCTGTAATAATAGTATGGAGAATGTTTACATGAGCAATAAATACAAAATTTCTTTTATTAAATTTTGAGGAATCAGCAACAAGAATAACCTCCTTCGATATCTGGATCATTACACGGTTAAGATGTGCTTCTTCTATAGTAGGGGTAGTTAAACCATGGTTTAGATCAATTGCATCAACGCCCATAAAAAATTTATCGCAGTAATAGTTTTTAAAGGCATCTTCTGCAGGAGCTCCGTAAAGTGCAAGCGACTGAGGTTTTAGTACTCCTCCGGGAACGATTAAATGAACATCAGGATATTCTTTGATTTGGCCAATTATATTTAAAGCATTGGTAATTACGGTTAAATTCTTAAAATTTGAAAGATTTTTAGCTATTTCCATGGTAGTTGAACCCGAATCCAGAATAATTGTATCATTCTCCTGGATCAATTCGGCCGCCATTAACCCGATTCTTTGTTTCTGAGGCAGATTCTGTTTTTCTTTTTCTGTTAAGCCATATTCAAGAGCCACTTTCCTTTGCCTTATCCCGCCTCCATGGGTTCTGTGTAATATACCTTTTTCTTCAAGGTATGCCAGGTCATTTCTTATTGTTACTTCACTAACATCAAACTCTTTGCTTAATTGATTTACAAATACCTGTTTATCGGTTTCAAGTTTATCAATTATTTTATTTCGTCTTTCAATTACCGAAACAATTTTGCTATTATTTTCAGACATGCCTGGGCTCTCCTGAATTAAAGGAATATAAACATTAATAAATGTGTTATAATAATTAAAAGAAAAAAAAGGAAAAATAAAAATAATATGAAAGTTTAATTTTTTTCTTGACAAGCACTAATAAAAATATTATGTTCATAAGCAAGAATATGAAAGTTCATTCGAAAGTAAACAAAAGTTTCAAATTTTCTTATGAAAGTAAATATACCTTTTCAATATAATTTCAAGAACATTGGAACAACAAAAATAATTAAGGGATTTCAGCGTCTTTAATCAAAACATAAAAAGGATGGAGGAAATATGAGAAAGTATTTACTGTTTTATTTCTTTGTACTGTCTTTATTTTGTATTACAACTACTATTAATGCTCAAATAGATATAGACGGATTAATGTTCGACTGGGACGAAACAATGAGGCTGGATGTTGAACCCAATAACACCCAGGGAAGATCATTGTTTTTTTCAGAAGGAGATCCTTATTCTCCCAGCATTCTGTATGAAAATTCGGATCCTAACTATAAAGTACATCTTGATGTAGGTCCGGTTTATACGCATGATGATGCAGATAATTTATATATTCGTGTAACAATGAATCCTCTGGCAGACGTCTCCGCCATTGCCTCCGATACTACAATTCATTCAGGAGCTACATTTTTTGTTTTTTTGACACTGGATCCGGATTCCAATGTTGTTGATACTACAACCGGTACACGCGGCGATTCAACAGGATTAAGATACGGTGCAGTGTGGGCATCGGGATATGAAATGTTTGCTCAAATATTTCCTGTTGATTCTGCAGCAGAAGCAAATACAGATGGACAGCAGTATATTTGGCAGCATAGCTTAGCGCCCGGAGCAGAATGGGGCTGGGGCACCATGCAGGAATCGGTAGCTGATACTACTGTTGGTATTTATGTTGCCTGGAATGCCGAAAATAATGAGGTTGAATGTGCCATTCCAAAATCTATTCTCGCAAATCCAAAATATCTAACTCCACCAAGCATGCAGGAAGGCGATAGTATTGGAATTTTCTTTCATTTCCAGGAAAATGCCAGTCCCTGGTGGGCTAATTTCATTTGTAACAGCACAGCGGGCTGGTCGACTGGCAGCGCCTATGGTTTAATATATGAGTGGAAAGAAACTTATTCAGGTGCTGTATCAGTAGAGGATAATGAGATTCTTCCGGGAAATTATAGTTTATTACAAAATTACCCCAACCCATTTAATCCAACCACAAGCATTGAATATTACTTGCCAAAATCTGAATTTGTTACACTAAGAGTAACAAATATGCTTGGGCAGGAAATATCAACGCTTGTTAATGCAACTCAAAATGCAGGAAAACATTCAGTTAATTTTAATGCAGAGAATCTTACTTCCGGAATTTATTTCTATACGATTGAAGCAGGCAGCTTCAGCCAGACCAATAAAATGATGATTGTAAAATAACCTCTTTCTTTAAACATGTGGTAGGGAAGAAGCTGAAATACTCTTCTTCCTTACTTTAAAAGATAGCTTCAGTTAAGGAGCAAGCTGTGAGGAAAAAATTACTAACCCTGATTTTATTATTTACTGCATACTGGTTGTCTGCCCAAACCACAGGGAAAATATCCGGTAAAGTAACTGATGAAAATGATGAACCTGTATATGGTGCAAATGTAGTTTTGTTAGGAACCGGATTGGGTGCTGCGGCGGATTTTGAAGGAAGTTATTTTGTTATAAATATTCCACCCGGTGTTTATAACGTTAATGTTAGTGCAGTAGGTTATACAACTAAAAAGATTGAAAATGTTGATGTTAGAGCCGGTTTAACAACAAATCTTGATGTTAAAATAAGTGCTTCTGCTGTAGGTATGCAGGAAATTGTAGTTTCATATACAAGGCCGCCGGTTCAGAAAGATTTAACATCCAAGATGCAGGGGTTTGATTCCAGGGATCTTAATAGTCTGCCGGTGGCAGGAGTAATAGAAAACATTCTTACAAGGCAGGCGGGTATCTCCAAGGATATTACGACAACACCCGTTAATTCTCAGCCTGCTTTGGGTTTATATGCCACCGCTCCTACAGACGGGCTTCATTTCAGAGGCGGCAGAACTAATGAGACCGCTTATTATTTTGACGGCGTAGATGTAACTGACAGGTTATGGGGCGGATTTAATTTTAATACGATTGGTGAAGGCAGCATTCAATCGATGGAAACATTTACCGGAACCTTTGGACCGCAGTATGGTAATGCAATGTCGGGAGCTATTTCTATTCAGCCATTGGACTATGTGCCTTCAAAGTACAGTGCAAGAGTATCCTCTTTTACTGATGGCTTTGGTGAAATAAAAAGCAGCATGAATACATATAATATTGATGCTTCTTTATCAGGACCTTTGTTTGGATTAAAAAATTTCGGTTTCTCATTCGCGGGAAAATTATATTCAACTGACGGCCATCTCAACGGGTTTATTTATCCGGATTTTATTGATTCAGGCGGTATGGATAAATCAGGTGAACCCGAAGAAGTACCAATGGCATTTAATGATAACAGATCTCTTTTCGGAAAATTAATCTGGCAGATAGCTGATCCGTTAAAACTAAGAATTGGTTATCTGAACACATCAACTTCTCAGGGTAACTACAATCATTTCTTTAAATACAACCCAAATGGTACTCCTCATTCACATTTGGATGGTAATCTCGGATATGCAAGGCTTACACATGTTCTTTCAAAAAGCACTTTTTATGATGTGATAGTCTCTTATTATCAAAGAAAATATAAATCTCATGTATATGATTCACCGGAAGAATATGCTGTACGGCCTGAGCTTACAACACTTGAGTTTTCAATTGCCGGTGAAAATTATATATACATGAAAAGTAATTTTGAAAGGCTTGAAGTAAAAATAAATTTTACAAGTCAGATTACAAAACAGCATAGTATAACTGCAGGCATTTCAGCAGCTCAGATGAAAACTGCTTTGCTTAGAATAAATCCTACCGGCTGGGTACCTTTTGATGATTATGATTACCGTCCATATGATGCAAGCATTTATGTAAATGATAAAATGGAATTTGAAGATATTGGGATGGTTATTAACATCGGCGGAAGGTTTGACTACGTTAATACCAACAGGGAATTTATTGAAAATATAAGCGACCCGGCAGGTGCAGTAAGCAGAGTAAAACCAAGAACATATTTTAGTCCAAGATTTGGTATAAGTTACCCGATTTCAGATGTTGCAGCTTTTAGGTTCGGATACGGGCATTATTACCAGTTCCCCAAATTCTTTGATATTTTCCAGGGAACCAACAGGAATTACTCAGGTTATCCTGCGCCTAATGTAAAGGAACTTCTTGGTTCTCCAACGTCAAAGGGAGTACTTAACGAAGAGAAGACAATTAATTATGAAGCAGGTGTTCAAATTGCACTTAACAGGCTTTTAACTCTGGATATAACCGGGTATTACAGGAAGATATCTAATCTTATAGGTACAAGCCTGGTAACCGGTTATATATATTCGGGGGGTGTTGCCAGTGAAGTACAGTTCCCCGCATTTGATAATATTAACTTTGCTACAGTAAAAGGTATTGAAGTATCCTTAAAACAGGATTTTAATAATTTCTTTTCATGGTTCCTGAATTACACATATGCTCAGTCTTTGGTTAGCAGCTCTGTGTTAATGCGGGTACAAAGCGATATTACCAGAACATCACCTGCAGACTGGGATCAGCCTCACTCAATATCCTTTGGCGCAGTCTTTGAATTTCCGGGCAAATGGGGATTCTCTGTTTTAGGTAAAGCTTCAAGCGGATTCCCATATACTTACAATGCTTTTCAACCTAATGCATTAAGAGGCCCTATCCAAAGCGATATTGATCTTAGTGTATACAAAGAGTTTGATCTCTTTAGTGTAAACAGCAGAGTATTTCTCCAGGTAATAAATATCCTGAATGTGCAAAATGTTTACTGGGTTTACCCTTCGTCAGGCAGGCCCGGACAAGGTACTGACCCGTCATTTTCTGCAGATTACTATAATAATCCCTCAGCATGGGGAGCAGGCAGAAATATTCAGATGGGTATTTCATTTACTTATTAGAGATAACGTATAACTGACTATGAATACTATTTTTCCTTTTCTTGTTTACTATAAAGTTTAATGCTGGAGTTAAACATATGAAATTAAAAAACAGGGCTTTTCTTTTATTGCTTTTTTTGATAGGAAATGTATGTGTATTTGCACAGGGTGTTAATTATGTTGGAACCTCATCTGCAAATTTCCTGAAAATAGGTATAGGTGCAAAAAATGCCGGAACCGGTGAATCTGACATAACGGATGCAGCAGATGCGTCTATTTTATACTGGAACCCCGGCGCTATAAGCAGGTTAAGCGAAGTTAGTTTATCAGTTTCTTATCTCGACTGGCTTGTAGGATCTAATATGGCAAATCTGTCTTGTACTGTTCCCCTCGGTTTTGTTACAGCAGGACTGGATATCACCTACTTCACTTCCGGGGATATAGAAGAGACAACCCTGGCTGATCAGGATGGTACTGGGAGATTCTTTTCTGCAACAGATATTGCCCTTGGACTTACACTTGCAAAAAATATTACTGACCGGTTCTCTGTGGGATTGAAAGTTAAATATTTAAGTGAGTCCCTCTCCTCTGTATCATCATCTGCCGTTGCATTTGATATTGGAAGTGTTTTTA
>JAWOJF010000101.1:0-8719 GCA_046481785.1 Ignavibacteriaceae bacterium
TTGCCCTGTCATTCGGTTTAATATTAAGGTAACTTATTATTGATGCCGCGTTAGATTCCAGGTTGCTGTAAGAAAGACGGACAAGCTTTGGTGAACCAGTGGTACCCGATGTTGAAAGAAGTACGGCAAGTTTTTCATTTATCGGAGGAAATTCTGTATGATTTTTTGCTGATAAGAACATATCTTCAGCATCATTGATTATATAATCATCAGAGGGAACGGGAAGCCTTGAAAAAATGATTTCCGGCAAATAAGTTAAAATTAGTTCCCTTTTAATTTCATCATTAAGTTTGCCGTCCAGAAGCAGAACAGTATGCCCTGCTTCCAAAAGAGCAAGGTAGCGGATTATTGTTTGATAATTTTGTTCACAAAAAAGAAAAGCGAGTTTTTTATCCGCCGATCTTATAATATTAACTAATTCTTTAACTTGTTGTTCAGCATCGGAATAAGTAAGAATTTTATTATGATCATGATCTATTAAAAAAATGTCCCGTGAATTACCGGAGAAAAATTTCATCGCATCTCCTCAAGGAAGGATAAACTAAAGATTAATATAACCACATTTATAAAAATCAAAAGCACACGGAAACATAGGAGAGACAAACCGCACACTTTTGGTTGAGTACCCCATTATCGATTCAGTGGGGAAAATAAATTATTTGTATTAAGTTAACAGAGTGCCTTTATTCTATTATTTAAATCATGGTGCTTCTGTCCCGATAAATCCGGCAGGGTACCTAAGAAGGGAGAAATTGAGAAATGTTTCATGATTTTTTATGGGGATCGGGACCTTTTCCATGGATAATTATCGGTTTAATTATCTGGTTAATTGCTGACTCAAACAAGAAAAAAGAATCTCCTTCGCAATATCAGAGATCAGAGCCTGACATGTTTAACCGGGAATCTGCACTTGATATCCTTAAAAAACGTTATGCTAAAGGTGAAATAACCAAGGAGCAGTATGAGCAGATGAAAAAGGATATTGAATAAACAAATTTATTTTTAGAAACCTGAATCCTTTTTTAAGTTTTTTCATCATAAGTTGGACTTTAACTAAAAAAAGAGGATTATGGAAACATACCAGATAGTACTGCTTGCGCTTGCAGGTTTAATAATACTTTTAAGAGTAAAGAATAAATTTGCTGCACGATCACTTAATAATTATTCTGCTGATGAAGTGAAACAGATGATTAAAGAGAATAAAAATATAATACTGCTTGATGTAAGAACTGAACGTGAAAGAAAGGCCGGGTCAATTAAAGGCTCTGCACATGTTCCTCTCCATGAGATTTCATTAAAAACGGATCAGCTTAAAAAATATCAGTCCCGCGAAATAATTTGTTATTGCCAGTCAGGTAACAGGAGTGTATCAGCGGCAGTAAAGCTAAAAAAATTAGGATATAACTCTGCAAATATGGTTGGCGGAATAAGCGGCTGGTAAAAAAATGATCCAGCCTCTATTTTTTAGCCGGATGATTTGCCCTGATATTTTCAGCGGCAAGTTCTACAGTTTTAAGGATTCTCTTTTGCCGGGTTTCAGGCCGCTTAGCTTTAAAGATCCAGCCAAGAATTATTTTTTTAGATGAAGGCGGAAATGCCTTGAAATTGTTAAATGCAGTTTTATTTTTATTAAATAATTTCTGCAGATCTTCAGGTATAACTTCACTGTTTATTTCCTCAGAAGAAATCCATGTCCCCTTTTCTTTAGCCAGATCAATAAATGCCTGTCCATATTCTGTCATCAAACCTTTTTTAATCATCTTAAGCGCGCGTTCCCTGTTTATTTTACTCCATTGGCTCTTTGGTTTACGGCGCGTAAAATATAAATAAAAACTATCCTCATCCCTTTTATAAGCAGTACTATCAATCCACCCGAAGCATAATGCTTCTTCTATAGCTTCACCATAGGAGATTCCGGGAGTTTTACTTTTTTTATTATATAATATAAGAAAGACAGGTTTTTCAGACTGGTAGTTTTTCTTCAGCCATTTTCTCCATTCTTGTCTTGAAGAGGCGTAAAAAGTTTTTATTCCGCTTTTTGTTTCCATTCAAATCTGCGGGATAAAGAGTGTTGCACAAATAATTATACCTGTTTTCAATAAAAAGTTTCTAATTCTTTTTGTACACATCAGTACTAAGATATTTAACGCCCGAATCTACCATTAGGGTAACTATTTTTGCTTCCGGCCCTAACTTTTCTGCAGCTTTAATTGAAGCAAATATATTTGCACCGGAAGAAGTTCCGGCAAAAAGTCCTTCCTCACGTGTCAGCCGTCTTGCCATTTCTTTTGCATCTTCAGTTTTAACGGCAACAATTTCATCTACCAGGTTCGGCACCCATAACGGCGGAGTGTAGCCAATACCAACACCTTCTATTTTGTGAGGCCCCGCATGCCCGCCTGATAATACAGCAGACTCATCGGGCTCAACTGCTATTATCTTAATATCCGGCTTATGACGTTTTAATACAGTTGCTATACCTCTTAATGAGGCAGCGGTTCCCACACACTGCACAAATGCATCAATCTGCCCTTCTGTCTGGCTCCATATCTCCTCACCCAGATGATAGTATCCTGCAATGCTGTCCAGATTATGAAGCTGGTTAGTCCAGTAAGTATCTGGTTTTTGGCTGTATTCTTTGGCCTTTTCAATCATATCATGGATAAGTTTTTTTGTAGTTTGTCCCCCCTCGCTTGGTACCATTGTAAGTTCTGCGCCAAAAGCCGACATCTGGTTAAGCTTATCCTGACTGAATGCATCTGAAGTAATAATATGAAGATGATAGCCTTTAGATGCAGCAATTAAAGCAAGTGATATTCCGGTACTGCCGCCGGAGTACTCAACAATTGTAAAACCGGGTTTAAGCCTGCCGTCATCCTCAGCACGTGAGATCATAGCATGTGCCGCACGGTCTTTCATACTGCCTGTAGGATTTTCCCATTCAAGCTTCACAAAAATCTTTGCCCCGTTTGAAGGAACAATTTTGTTAAGCTGAATTAAGGATGTGTTTCCGATTGCCTGCAGAATATTTTTGCCTGTATTCATTTATTTACTCCTTACCGGTTGAATTATTGTGTTCATCAAAGCTTAAATTAGGCATGGAAACTCTATTGAGAAATTAGCATATTTTAATTCTTTTAACAATAGCAGAATACAGTAGCACAAATCATGATCCGGATTAACAAAGATATGAGCAGAATCCCTCGTCTGTTCTACGAAAGAAAATTAAATAATTTGTCAATTTTCTTCTGTATTGCGTGTTTATCTGTGTCTGTTTTTGCCAGTGTGAGGGCCTGCTCAAAATTTTGTTTTGCTTTTGTGTTGTTTATGCCGGTGTAAAGTTCACCTAGAAGAGTAAAGTAGAAATGATTATCAGTTAACTGAAGTTTTTCGGCTTCATTTATTGCTTCTTCTTTGCCGTAAACCTTAGAGAGAACAAACGTCCTGTTAAGAGCAGCAACCGGAGAATATTCTATCATAAGAAGGCGGTTATATAACTGCAGTATATTTTCCCATTTTTCCTTTGTGTCCTCTTTTTTAGTATGCCAGTAAGCTATTCCTGCTTCAAGATGATATTTGGAGATTTTATTACTTGTTGAAGCATAGTTCAAAAAATATATCCCTTTACTTATCAAATCAGAATTCCAGAGGTTCGTATCCTGGTCTTCATATAGAACAAGTTCCCCGTTTTTATCTAATCTTGCTTCAAATCTTGAGGCATGAAAACACATTAAGGAAAGGAGTGCATTAACCTGCGGTTTGTTTGTGGTCTTATTTTCAACAAGCATATAACAAAGCCGCATTGCTTCAAGGCAAAGATCTTTGCGTAATGTCTGGTTTTGGCTTACAGAATAATATCCCTCATTAAATAATAAGTAAATAGTCCGAAGTACAGCCTCAAGCCGTTCATCAATTTCATTTACGGCGGGAACTTCAATTTTAATTTTCTCCTGGCGCAGTTTTTCTTTAGCCCGGTACAGACGTTTATTAATTGTTTCTTTGTTTGTTAAAAAAGCATCTGCAATTTCCTCAATACCGAAGCCGCAAAGAATACGAAGCGATAGTCCGATTTGTGCATCCGGGGGGATAGATGGGTGACAGACTGCAAACATCATCTGTAACTGGCTGTCATTAATGTTCTGAGGGGAAAGATCAATTTCATTTTCGCTGAACTCTGCAGTGCCTTCTTTTAATTCAGGTATAATTTTATCATTAAGAATTGAATTACGATGCAGATAATTTTTTGTTTTATTTTTTGCTACAGTATAAAGCCATGCTGCAGGATTAGGCGGAGTACCCTTTAACGGCCATGTTTGAGCAGCAGTAAGGAAAGTATCGCTTGTTATATCCTCAGCTATTTCAATCTGGTCAATACCAAAACGTCTGCAGAGTACAGAAACAATTTTTCTGTACTCTGTTCTGAATAAATGCGGTATAATTTCAAAGTTATTTATCATAAAAAAATAAGCCCACCAAAGTAATATTTAGTCAGGCGGATTAGTCCAATTTTGCAGGCAGCTAAAAAAATAATATCTGATAAGTTTAATTTTTTTTAATAAAGTTCCCTTATCTCTACATTTCCACCAGTTATTAAAATGGGGCATCCTTTGGCTATCTCAATAGCATCGTCTATAGATTCAGCTCTGATACTACACTGACCAGCAAGCATTTCCTTAATTTCAATATACGGCCCGTCTGTAACACCGCTGTTTCTTACAACTTTACCTGCATCATACATACGCTTACCTGCTGCCACTAATTTGTTTTGTGCGGCTATTCCGCCTAACCAGTCCTGCCATTTTTTTGCCAGGGCTTTCATTTCTACAGGGGAATCCTTAGGTATAGCATTAAGTTCATTTCTGAACAATAATAGGAACTCTTTCATTTTACTTACCTCTTGATATTAATAATCAGTTATATCTTTTGCACAAACTTTTAAACCTTAACAAGCGGCAGAATCCATCAGATAACATAGAGAGGATTCTGTTCTATTATGTAAACAAGAAGACTTTTTTGTCTGCAAATATATTAATCATTTAACCCCTTTTCACTAAGAATTTGCTGAATATTTTTTTCAACTTTATAAACATGAGCCTTTGACAATGACTCTTTTCATTTTAAATAGGCTTTAAGACAAACCTGCCGTAGGCAATAAATGCACATATAGCAGCAACAACAAGCCAATAGACCAGAGAGCCGTAATTATCCTGGCCGGAATAAATATGCAATCCGGAAAAAAGTAACATTTCCACAGCTATACAGGTAGCTGCAATTGGGGCAAGAACAGCCAGGCGCTTATCCAATGCCGGAAGAATCAAGCCCAGGCTGCAAAGCAGCTCAATAAAACTCATCGTCAGCCAAACCCCATGCGGAATCAATTTAAGGGAAGGCACGGTTTGCTCCGAATTGAAGAACTTCCAAAACGCACCCGTGATGGTATGCAGTGCCAGAAAAACTTGAAGGATCCATAATAATATATTCATATTTAATACCTTAGTTTACTTATCATTCCTGTTTTCAGTTGTGCCATATTCATAGCCTTCAAACTGAAGTTTTGTATTCTTAACAATCATCCGGTTAAAAATTGGACAATTAAGGAAAAGGATAGTTTTAATTTTTATGATTATAAAAAGTTTAAAAAGCAACGGTCTAATCTTACTGAACACCATCTCCGCGGGCAATTTTTCTTATTTCAACTGTGTTGCCTTCTTTTTGCAGTATTGGACATTCTTTAGCAAAATCAACAGCTTCATCTACCGAATTTGCTTTTACAATAATAAAACCACCTAGTGTTTCTTTTATTTCACCGAAAGGGCCATCGGTTACAACATTATTGTGCCAAACCACTTTGGCATCATCAAAAGACAATCCTTTACCACCCAAAAATTTCTTTTTTTCTTCTATTGTATTAACCCACTTGGTGGCATCTTTCATAAATCTATCCATTTCTTCCTGTGATATTTTACTGTCATCCTCATGCCTGAAAATCAACAAAAAATCTTCCATTTTTTCTCCAGTGTTTAGTTTTGTACATATAAAAAATTAACAAGATAAAGAACCCATGCTGGAATATTAATCCCTTGCTACTTTTCTAACTTCAACACTATTCCCCTCACCTTGCAAAACAGGACATCCTTTAGCAAATTCAACTGCCTCATCAACAGATTCTGCTTTAACAATAATATACCCGCCAAGTGTTTCTTTTATTTCACCAAAGGGGCCGTTAGTCACTATCCTTTTATGGCTTACTACTTTACTCTCATCAAAAATAAGCCCGTTCCCCTCAACATATTTATCTTTTGCAGCAATGCCGCCAATCCAATTCATTGTCTGTTTCATCCAGATTTCCAGTTGCTCTGGTGAAGCTATTTTATTGCCGTCTTCATGCCTGAAAATTAACATATACTCATTCATTTGAACCTCCATATTTATAAAAATTTACGTTTATATTTATTATAACAAACAAGGCTTCCAAAATTGGACACATAATAGGAAATTTACAGCGAAATTTATTTTTTACTATACCGGTAGCTGGAAACTACAAAATCTTTTATTTATTGATTATTTTTCAAAAAAACTCAATTTTGGGTAGTGATTCATTTTGGTACAACTCCAAAATTAGTGGCAAAATATTAAATTAGGGCTTGACAAAAAAAGAAGGCAAGCCAATGAACATGAAAGAATTTTATTCATTTTTCTTACCACCTAATACATTAGAGTATTTCGATATGAAGGACATGAAGGTCAAAGAAGGAAAAGAAAAATATCTGGGTAAGTATAGTTTTGATGATGAATATACAATAGTACTTGTAGAGAAAGAGAGATTACCGGAAGATCGGGGAAAACACGAAGGTAAAAGATTGAGAACAAAGGGATATACGGATATACTGCTGGAAGATTTTCCACTGAGAGGCAGAAAGACAACGCTACAGTATAGAATAAGAAAGTGGCAGGTAGAAGGAGAAAAGGGCCTGTTCCAGAGGAAGATAGAGATAAGAACAGAAGGAGTAAAATACACAGGCGAATTTGCATTTTTTTTTGAAGAGGGAAATAGAGAGTAAGGAAGAGTCGATAAGCGGTATAGCAAGGCATTACAAGACAAATCCGGGAAAACTCAGAAGGGCCTATAAGGAGCACCTGTCCGGGTATTATGAATATAAGAAGAAGTATTATGAGATGTTTGAACAAGAAGCCTTTGTATTCCCTGAGAACCTATCAGAGAATATGGGAATCGATGAAACAGGATTAATGGACGGAGAGTTATATACAATACTTTACAATAAAGACAAAAAAGGAAAGAAAGGCTCACTTGCGGCAATAATAAAGGGCACGAAAGCTTCCACGGTAACAGAAGCTATAGAGAAATATACATCAGTAAAAAGCAGGTATTCAATAAGAGAAATTAGTCTGGACTTATCATTAGGCATGGATTGGATAGCCAGAGAGATAGCACCGAATGCGATAAAGACATATGATCGCTTCCATGTAGAAAAATTAATAACAGATGCTCTTCAGCAGATAAGAATAAAGTACCGGTGGGAAGCAATAGAGAGAGAGAATGAACTTCGTTCAAAAGGAACATTAAGAATAGGTACATATACAAACGGAGATACTGAGAGACAACTGCTTGCCAGGTCACGCGGATTACTTTTTAAAATCCCTGAGAAATGGTCAGAGCAGCAGAGGCAAAGAGCAAAAGTATTGTTTGAAGAATTTCCTGAGATTAAGAAGGCATATCGGTTGTATATGGATTTTAAGATGGTATACAGAATGAATAAACTTCGGGCAGAGTTTCATCTGAGAGACTGGATAAAGAGGGCAAAGAATAGTGGCATCGAGATGTTCAATACTGTGGCTAATTCAATAAAGAATAGTTCCGGGGGTATATTAAATTACCTGATCAACCGTTCTACTAATGCATCAGTTGAGAACTTTAACAGGAAACTGAAGTCATTTTTGTCCACTTTGAGAGGAGTTAATTCTAAAGATTTATTCTTTTACAGACTCATTAAACTTTATGCTTGAATATTTTGCCACTAAAAATGAACTTGTACCTGAACTTGTACCTTCATTTTCATGAGTCACTACCCAATTTTAAGTTCTTGCGATTATTGCCATAAAAGTCGTATATTTAAGGTCTAAAAAATAGAAATTTGAAAGCTTGCAGAAGAAGTGGTTTCCTGCTGCAAAATTTTAAGGAGTAAAAATGTATTCACTTTTGATAGGACTTGTTACAATTGTAGCAATTGCGCTGGTAATTATTGTTTTGCTTCAATCAAGCAAAGGCGGCGGCTTAACAGGTACTTTTGGCGGCGGAGGCGGAATGGGCACTATGTTTGGAACCAGAAGAACTGCCGATTTCTTAAGCAAGTCAACCTGGTTCCTCGGTATTACGCTTGCAGTACTGGCAGTTGTTATAAACTTATTCTTTTTACCGGGCAAATCAACTAATGTTGAAAGAGAGAGTGTTATTCAAAGATCCGGACAACAGTCATTGCCGCAAAATCCATCTGTACCCCAGCAGCAACAGCAGCTGCCAGGTGATCAGAATTAGTAATTTTTACTTTGATTTTTAATGAAAGGTGACTTCAGCAAGTCACCTTTTTTGTTATAGATTCAAATATTGTACTGGTAAGTTGAGTTAATCCCAATCAGCAAGAATTTTAATTATTTCATCCTCCATATCTTTATGGAAACCAGAACCGCCTCTTTTAAATTC
>JAWOJF010000143.1:0-12831 GCA_046481785.1 Ignavibacteriaceae bacterium
GCCGGAATAAAAAATATAAAACCTGGAATTAATGGAAATATTACTCCAATAATACCAATAAATGAAAAAAGAAACCCTAAAGTGAGATAAATCAATTTTACAGCTTTATTCTTAGAGGGTGTAAGTTTCATGGTTGTGCTAATATAAAATATACAGACTAATTAAAAAAGATGCGGGAGCTTAATGTTTCATTATCTTTTTCACCATCACATAAGAACAATAAGTAAAGAATGGAGCAACCAGAACATCTACAGCATAGTGAACATGCTGGAAAATAACAGCGGCTGCAACAATAATGGTACTGCAGAAGAAAAGTATCTTTAATATTTTTCTATCCGCCGTTAAATAAAGTATAAATAGTGTAGCAGTATGGCCTGAAAAGAACAGATCTTTTGTCATAAGCCTGCCGGTTCCAAATACTTCAACAAAGGGGTCTGCCAGAGGGATCATATCAGCAGGCGGATTTAAGGGGGTTATGTACATTGCTGTAATTCTGAAAATTACCATTAGTGTATAACACTGCATCGCAAAAAGTAATCCGCCGGGAGTTTTTACTAAAAAATATAATGCAATGATTAAAGAAATATAAATTATTCCAAATATAAGCCATGTTAAATTAACAGGAGGAATAAGATTATGTATGGGATCATATAAAACAATCCCCGCCCTGTTCTCAACATAATTCAGAAACCTTGTTAAAGAGAAAAGCACAACTGCCAGAATAACAACGGTTAATAATAATTCATTCCGCTTTTCAGCAGATCTAAAAAACAGTTTCCAATTATTTGCTTCTGTCCCCATATTTAAAATATTTCCTGTTGTTGAGCATTAAATATTCAAACTTTCTAAAAAATAGGGGAGCATCCTGCGCCATGTTGGCCAGTCATGGTCCATATCGGCACCCCATAGATCCAGCCAGTGGGGAATATTTTTGGAGTGAAGAATATCAGACAGATCAGTTGATGCCTGTGGATCTTCATATGCACCCTGACCACTTGATATTATTATATTTTTATTTCTCATGTCAGACAGGATACTTTCGTCCGTTAAATTAGGGAGATAATCAACCGGGGAGTTGTAATAAATATTATCATCACAATAACCGTTAGTATATACCTTTAGATCATAAATGCCGCTCATGGCAATTACACCATTAAAAAGTTCAGGCTTCCTGAAAAATGTATTTGCGCTATGATATGCCCCAAGAGATGCACCGGTAAGAACAACCGGCACACTGCCCCCGCAAATAGCATATATAAAAGGAATAACTTCCTCAATAATGTATTTATTATACTGCTGGTGACGCACGGCTTTATCAGCAGGACTTATATTTTTATTAAGCCAGCTTTCATTATTAACACTGTTTACTGAGAATGCTTTTAATGTACCATTGCTAATATAATTTCTTATGCTTTCTATTAAATCACATCTTTCATACTCAAGGTAATCAGAAGTGGCAGTAGGAAACATAAGAAGAGCATACCCATAATGCCCATACACTGCAATTTCCATTTCTTTCTGTAAGTTGGGGCTAAGCCACTTATAGATTTCTCTCTGCATTTAATACTCCAATTGAAGTCTTTGTAGCACAGGCTTCAGCCTGTGAAAGCTCCGTTAATACGGCTTTGGCCTGTGAAAGCTTGTTTCGTAATGTTTCAAAATCACAGGCTGAAGCCTGTGCTACAATTGTAAAAACTATGGTTTTTCACAAAGCTCTGTTAGTACACCATGTGTATATTTAGGGTGAAGGAAAGCAATATTCAACCCTTCTGCGCCGGGACGCGGCACCTTGTCTATTAGCTGAATTCCTTTTAGTTCTGCTTCACTTAAAGCCTTCTGCAAGCCCTTTACAGCAAAGGCAATATGATGAACGCCCTCCCCCTTTTTTTCTATAAATTTCCCAATGGGTCCTTCAGGGTCAGTTGATTCAAGCAGTTCAATTTTGGTTTCCCCTGCCTGGAAAAAAGCTGTCCTTACTTTTTGATCTGCCACTTCTTCAATCTTGTAGCATTTTAAACCAAAAATATCTTCATAGTATTTTATAGCTTCTTCTAAGTTTTTTACTGCAATTCCTATATGTTCAATATGTGTAAGATTCATAATCTACTTTCTTATTTCAGGATCCGTTGGAACGGTTAATTTTAATATTGCGCTTAAATTACAACTGTTTCTTTATATTCACCGAATACTACGCGAAGTGTATTACATATTTCTCCCACACTTGCGTAAACTCTTACTGCATCAATTATAAACGGCATCAGGTTCTCATTACCCTGTGCAGCTTTTTTCAGAGCGTCAAGAGTTCTTTTTACATCTTCATTATTACGCTGTGCTCTTACCTTGTTAAGGAACGAAACCTGGTTTTCCTGAATTTTCATATCAATCTTTAAAAGATCAGGACGCTGATTATCCTTAACCTGAAACTTATTTACACCTACAATTATTTTTTCTCCTCTTTCAAGCTGTTTCTCAAATTCATATGCGGCGTTTTGTATTTCTGTCTGAACGTATCCCTGCTCAATAGCTCCCACCATTCCGCCGAGTGAATCAATCCTGCTGATATATTCTTCCGCTTCTTTTTCAATGAAGTCTGTTGCTGCTTCAACATAATAAGAGCCTGCCAGCGGATCAACAGTGTTGGTAATTCCACTTTCATAAGCTACAATTTGCTGTGTACGAAGAGCTGTTCTTACAGATAATTCTGTTGGAAGTGCAAGAGCTTCATCTTTGGAGTTGGTGTGCAGACTTTGAGTGCCTCCAAGAACTGCAGCAAGTGTTTGAATTGTTACACGGACAATATTATTCTCAATCTGTTGAGCTGTTAATGTTGATCCGGCAGTTTGAGTATGGAAACGAAGCATCATTGACTTTGGTTCCTTTGCGCCAAACCTTTCTTTCATTATTTTTGCCCATAACCTCCGGGCCGCTCTGAATTTTGCTATCTCCTCAAAGAGATCGTTATGTGAGTTAAAAAAGAATGAAAGCTGTCCTGCAAAATTATCAACATTAAGGCCTGCTTTAATTGCCGCATCAACATAAGCAATACCATTAGCCAGTGTAAAGCCGACTTCCTGCGAAGCTGTTGACCCTGCTTCACGGATATGATAGCCTGATATAGAAATGGTATTCCATTTAGGAACTTCTTTTGCGCAAAACTCAAAAATATTAGTTATTAAACGCATTGAAGGTTTAGGAGGAAAAATATATGTCCCCCGGGCAATGTATTCTTTAAGAATATCATTCTGAATAGTACCGCTTATTTTATCTTTTGAAGCTCCCTGTTTTTCAGCCACGGCAATATACATAGCCAGTAGTACTGAAGCTGAAGCATTTATAGTCATTGACGTAGAAATTTTATCAAGCGGGATCTCATTAAACAGAACTTCCATATCTGCAAGAGTATCGATTGCAACACCCACCTTGCCTATTTCTCCAAATGCTATAGGGTCATCACTGTCATAACCAATCTGGGTAGGAAGGTCAAACGCCACAGACAAGCCTGATGTTCCATTGGCAAGTAAATACTTATATCTTTCATTAGATTCTTTGGCAGAGCCGAAACCTGCATACTGCCTCATTGTCCATAGCCTTCCCCGGTACATTGTGGGCTGAATTCCCCTTGTAAAAGGGTATTCCCCCGGAAAGCTTAAATTTTCCAAATAATTTTCACCGCTGAAATCAACTGGAGTATATAATGGATTAACAGGAGTAAAGGAAGCAGTTGTAAATTCTTTCTGCCTTTCAGGATTCTTCTGAACAGTTTTTTGATATCTGCCGGTCTCCCACTGATTATATGCCTGTTGAACTTTTTGTTTTAGTTCTTCTAATCCGGCCATAATTAACCTTTTTTGTTTAATAGAATTATAGAGCAACCTTAAATTGTTGAATATTTGTGTGCTAAAATTAGAAAATTATACGGCGGTTTTAAAGCGCTGGCTTTCCCCTGAATGTTAATATAGAATAAAACGGCATGTTAATTTTTTATAACATCTTCCAGTGCGTTCACAAGTTCTTTTTTTGAGAAAGGTTTAACCAGGAACTTATTTGCCCCGGCTTCATAAAACTCTTTTATTTTGTTATCAATAAATTCACTGGAAATTACTATAAGCGGACGTTTATGGGGATCGTTATTTTTTAATTCTTTACATATCTTTATGTTCTGATCCCACCTGTTCTGATTGACATCCAGAATAATTGCCCGGTATTTTTTTTCACCTTTTACCAGGTCAAAATTAAAATCCTGGAAACTGCATGAATCTATCACGTAATTATTTTTCAGAAAGGCATTCAAGAGGTCATAAGTTTCGGAAGAATCATCAATCATAAATATTTTATTGAAAGAATCGTTTACTTCTGTTTCGGTTTTCTTTTCATTATTGGAAACTGAAAGAGGGAGTGTAAAAGTAAAAGTTGAACCAACTCCTTTAATACTGTCAACCAGAAGCGAGCCTCCCATTTTTTCAATATACCGCTTTGCAAGTGCAAGCCCCAGTCCGTTACCTTCATAATTTCTGCCGATATTCAGATCTTCCTGGCTGAAAGGATGGAAAAGATGATCAAGATACTCTGAGGAAATACCAACACCTGAATCCTTTATTTTGCAAACTGCAAGTTCTCTTTCCTCAAGAAGATTAACCTCTACCTCAATAAAACCCTGCCTGGTAAACTTTACTGCGTTATTCAGTAAATTATTTATTGCACTTTCGGCACATTGTATATCTACATCAACATAAATAAGCTTTTCCCTGAAGTTTACTTTTAAATCAAGATTTTTATCGGCGGCAATACTTCTTATAGATTCAATTGCATTTTTAATTAATGAATTAAGCTCTATTGTTTCAATGTTAACTTTATAGTTACCAGCCTCAATCTGAGCAAACTCAAGCATCTGGGTAATTGTTTTAAATAATCTTTCGCTGCCTGTATAAAGATTATCAAGATAAACTTTATCCTCTGGTGTAAGTTTGTCTTCCAGGCTTTCTTTAAGTATTGATGAATACCCAAGTATAATATTTAATGGAGTCCTTAATTCATGAGATAAAACATTCAGGAACGTATTTTTTAACCTTTCGGATTCTTTGCTGGCATCCCTCGATTTTTTTACCTCTTCCTCGGCAAGAACCATTTCCGTCTGATCTTCATGAAAGAGGACTACATATTCCTTCCCTTCAAAAGAAACATGAAAAATTTTAGTCCTTAAAATAGGGATAGTCATTTCTTTGCTTTTGAGGAGTGAATCAGAGTAGTTTTCAAAAAATGTGTAATTTTTTTTCTCGAAGGTTTTAAGTATCAGGGCATGGACACCGCTGTTTTTTAATTCACTATCATTAAAAATGGAGTACTCAGTAAGTTCTGAAAGATTATATCCCCACTGAAAAGTAAATGCCTGATTTACAAAAACTATTTTACCCTCTTCATTAATTACCTCAACAGAAAAAGGTATCTGGTCAAACAGGAGCCGGAAATATTTTATAAGTGATTCAGACATAATTAAGTACACGGTAAAGAAAATTGAAATAAGGCACCGCCCGAATTTTCCAGGACTTTAATCTCCCCATTATGCCGGTCTATAATACTTTTACATAAAAATAATCCATAACCGCTTTTCTGAGGTGTTGGTAATTCAAAACATGATTCGATATTAGAAAGATTTACTCCGGGACCATTATCCTCAACCTGCACAAATACATCATTACCTTTGGCAAAAGATCTTACAATTATTGTTGCATCCGGACGGGCTTCCGCAGAATTAGAAAACATATGAACCAGCAGATGCTGTATCTGTTCCGAATCATAAGTACATAAAGGAAGGGAATTAAATTCTGTTTTAAATATTATCTTAAGAAATTTTTTCATTGGAGATAAATATTTAATGACAGACTGGATTGTTTTGTTCAGGTCGCCGCTGTCCTTATTCAGGTTCATTATTGAAGTTTCCAGCAGTACCTGTGCATACTTCTGAATATTCCTTATGCTGTCTATTGCAACTTTTGATTTTAATTTTAAACGGTCAAAAAGAATTGAATCATTAGTTTTCAGCTTACTGTCATATTCTTTCTGTGTCTTTTCAATAGTGCGCATAAGGCTCTCAGTTTCAAGCAGAGCAAGATGCACAAGCCCCTGCAGTGACTGCCCTATTTCAGAATCAATACTGGACTTTAACGCTTTTCTTTCTGCCTGTATAAGCTGAACATTTGCCTCATTTAATGCGTTGTATGCATTTATCTGCCCATGATACAATTGTGCATTCCTTATTGCGGTTGCTGCCTGGCCTGCAAGTATTTCAAATGTATCAGTTATTTCCCTTACTTTTATCCTGTGGAGCAGTTTACTGTCAACATATATCACCCCTATTTTTTTCCCTTCAGCAATCAGTGGAGAGCAGAGAATTGTCTGAAGCTCCAGCCGAAGAATACTTTTGCTTGGATCATAACCGGTATCGCTTTGTGCACCTTCAATAAATTTGGACTGGCCGGTAAGAAAAACATCTTCAACTACTGTATTACTAATATGGAAAAGCCCTTCAGGCAGGTTATTACCGGCGGAATTTAATCCAAGCTTATACTCAAGTTTCCCCTCATTATTTTTTAAAACAATGAATCCCCGCTCGGAATTTGTAAGTTTTATGGAATTTTTCAGAACTAATTCAAGAACATCTTCAAGGATAAGCGAACTATTAATGCTTTTAACAATATCTAAAATCACCTCAAGATTTTTTACACGTTCTAATGACTCGTCACCCCCGGAAGAGAATTTATCACTAGAATCAACTTTTTTCTTAAATTCCGAAAATTTCATTTCTTAGGAGATGATAATTAAAATATTTTTTATCCTGCAGAAATATAAAACATTAGCTATAAATTAAAAACCGGAATACGATACAGGCATAAATAAATCGACGAGAGGGAAAGGGGGGAAATTAATTAGAAAACCAGAGTAATGATTCAATCCTTTTAACCATATCCAAAACGCCGGTCTTTTTATAATATTTTAATGAAGCAATAAGAGCTTTGTGTGCTTCTTTCAGGTTATTAATTTCCATATAAAGTAAACCGAGCTCAAAGTAACTTTCAGCCTCATTAAGACTGTTTTCCAGATCCTGATTAATCCTCAGGCTTGAGAGGAAATAATTTTCCGCAGACTCATAATTTTGAAGACTCCGCTCTATTATTCCTTTGATCTTATAAATATCGGCAATTGAAAGACGGTCATTTAACCTGTCGCATACTTCCATTGCTTTATCGGCAAAAGCTCCTGCAAGAAGATAATCATGAAGCCTTGTGTAAATGAAAGCTTTACTAAGGTATGATAAACCTAATGTAGGTGTGTAGCCAAGATTCATAGCAAGTGAAATACTTTTGTCGAATTCTGATAAGGCTGCTTCATATTCTTCCTTCTGGCTGAAAAGCATTCCCAGGTTATGCCTTATTTCAACTAACCTGCGGTTATCCCCCATTTGTTCAAATCTTATAAGGGCACGCTGATAATATGTAAGCGCAAGATCGTAATTACCCTGTATGTTATTTAAAACACCGAGATTAATCTCCAGCATTCCCATTAAGGTATTATCTTTTTTTATGTCAAGCTGCGACACACTTTTTTCAAAACGGGTCTTTGCTCTTTTTAAGTTTCCTTTCTCACCTTCAATAGTACCTATAAGGTTATCGCACTTTGCAATACCTTTTAAATCCTTATACTTAATAAAAATTTTCTGGGCCTGCTTTATATACTTTATACTCTTTTTCCAGTTAGCCTGCCTGCTGTATATATCTCCAAGCGATAAAAAGGAATGTGCCTTAAGGTTCTCAAAGTCTGGTTCATCTTTTATTTCAGTAACAATATAAAGGAAGAGGTTTGAAGCGGCAGAGTGCTCGCCCAGTGATATTGAAATATCACCGAGATGAAGCAGCATTTCAATAAATTTGTTTCTTGTAAGCTTTTCTTTGGCAAAAGTAATAATAAGATCAATGGTAAGCTGGTATTTTTCTACGTGCGAAATCTTCTGTGCAACCTGCTTTTTAGAGGCAGTTTCTGTAATACCTTCTTTTTTAGAAATAGATTCCGAGAGGAGTTTCTTATATTTTGAAATCTCCCCCTCGCCAAAATATTTGGCTAAAATCCTTTCTAATCCTCTATTAATCTGCGCCACTTACATACTAATTATTATTTATACAAAAATATAGTAATTTAATTCTATTGTGTAAACATTATGTAAGATTTTTAGTATTAAATCTTTCAAAACTGGCTAAATAAGAAGAATTTCCGGTAATATAACACACACTAATATTAAAAGATTACGGTTACAAATAGGTGAAAAATGTTTTCATGTCAATTCCTCAACAGCTTATATGAAATGAACCATTCCCACGATTTACTGTGTTCACTCCATGCCTGTGCTATACCGGCAGAGAATGTGGATTCCAGGTTAAACCAGTGCTTAAGGATAAAATTTACCTGCGCTCCAATATCAACCCATCTTTCAGCTTCATCAGATTTTGTAAGCATACCCTGGGTGTATACTGAAAAATCTATATGATTTAAATACTGCTGTCCAATGCCTGCATTAGCAAATCTTATTGGGGGAAAGTTATTTTCCAGGAGTATCTTAATAAACTTTTCAGAAGGCAGACTATATATAGGTATGCCGGGGAAACGGAAAAGACTCCTGTACTGCTTGAAGTCAACATTTTCCAGCGCACGGTTTCCGAAACCGCCGAAGAAGAACTTTGCCTGGAATAATCTTTCATTTTTAAAATGATATCCTGCACCAAGCTTTAAATGAAAAACATTATGCGGAGCTATCCACGTATCCATATGACTGAAATCTGAAAATACCTGGGTTGCATATGCAGGGTCCTTAGGATCAGAACCAAAAACCATTATAGTAGCATTCAGTTCCTGCCCGCTTTCAAAATCGGAACTGCCGATACTTCTTCTCGAATTTTTAGAGTTAAAGTTAGTCTGTGCAACAAAAAAATCAGGTTCTGAAACACGGACCAGGTTATCATTTATATATTCATAATCAGTATAAACGGCTATCTCGGTATTCTGCTTCATTTTTAATGGGTTATCAAACAACCAGTAATGCGAATGACCGAACCTTAACCTGGTTCCTATAACTCCCCTTTTACGGTCATTAAATAAATCATAAAAATCAGTAGCATTATATTCTACTCCAAAATCATATCTCTTTTTAAATTCATATCTTCCTCTGAAATGAAACTTAGGTCCTGCCGGATTTTCATTAAACGGGGAAATCCCTAATTCAAGGGTAAGGTCATGATAAAGCAGCGGATCGGCAATATGTGTATAAAATCCTAAAACTTTTTGAGACTGAAAACCTGTAATTTCCGGGATAAATGTCTGCAGTTTAAGATTGGAAAATCCGCTGTAAGGTTCTTCACCATGTATTAGCTCAACTTCAATGGAATCAGCTCTTACATTTTTTAAAGCCCATTTTTCCAATTCCGGAAAATTATCTGATACTCTTTGCCCAAGATACTCTATTGCCGGAAGGTATTCTGCAGGTTTATTAGGAATTACGGCAGGTACAAATCCATCGGAAGTAAATTCAAAAACAAATAATGAATCGGCACTTAAGTATACGGGTTTGAACAAACCGCGGAGTGTATGGCTAAGAGCTTCCTTCTCAGCATCTGCATTGTCAAGATTTATCCTGTATATATTGGACACGCCGTTTACATATGCATTCCAATAAATATATTTACCATCGGGGCTCCATGACGGATTTTCAGGTGTACCTGAATTCGTTATTGTTTGAAATTTAAATCCGTGGCCATTTTTTAAACTATCTGTATTTACAAGAATAAGAGACTGCTCACCATTTGCACGGTGAAGAACAGCAGCCATAAATTTTCCGGCAGGGTCAGCAGATAATTGGAATATTTCATCTCCGGCAGGAAAACTAATTACAGGAATTACTGCATTATAAGGATATTCGGAATATACAAGGGAGGCTCTGCCCCCGTCATGCTGAATACCCCATAGCTCATGGTTAGCAGGAGAAACTGTTATATCACCAATGCGGCAGTCAGGGAGAATCATTTTCTTTTCGCCGGTGTTAACATCCAGCGCCCATATATCTCTGAACAACTGATTGTTATTTGTAGTATAAAAGAAAAGATTAGAACTGCTGTCATAAGCTGTAGAAGCAACCTGCAGTATACTTGGGGTCGGAAGTGAAGCCAACTCTTTACTTGTTGATTTTTCCAGGCTGTATAATTGTATATTGGCAAGGTGATGAGGCTTATGCAGCCCATAAATAACAGAGGAATCTTTTTGAATAATATAAGGCTGTGTTACCCAGCCGGGGTCTTCGCCGGGTAAAGATTTTACGGCAGAAGTTTTATATTTTGTTAAACGGCTGATATTACCTTGCTGAAAATCTTTTTCAAACGAAATAAAATCTTTCCATGCTTTATCAAAATCTACTGAATAAACATTTTCAAATTTTACTATAAAGCTTCCGTAAAAATCATCCTCCCCGGCGGTAAACCATTTAATAAATTTATCGGGACCATAATTCACTATAAGGTAAGTAGAAAATCTTGTCCCGTATAAATAGAATAATGTTTCAAGCAAAAATGAATTATGGGATGATTTTGTATCAAGACTTAAATATGTAGGGAACTCTTTATTTTCCAGCACCATGCTTCTGAAATACATTTCATCAAAATTTCCAAGCATTCTTCCCCAGCCGCCGCTAAAGTATGTTTCAAACAGCACGGCAATTGCTTCCTGGTGCCATCGCGGTGTATACCTGCTGAAGTTTGTTAGCAGACTATAAAATACTGTTACCGGGTGCGCTTGTTCGGGAGCAACTTTTGAAAAGATTGACCGGAAGAAAGATTCTGCATCCGTGGCCTGATCATTTATAACTATATGCACCAATTCATGGCTAAGTATCCACTGAACAGGATCATTAAAAGGCACATTCTCATACCCGCTTTCGAACGGCTCTATTTCAAATCTTATAAAATTTTGCGGGACGGTAGTAGCTGCACCAAACCCAAAATCAGCAGCATCATATGTATTTATAACAATTTTCTCGGAAGGAACATAGTTAAAGATCTCCATCAATGGCTTTAGAGCATTCTCAGCAGAGTTTATAATTTTGGGAACTAAATGGGAATGCGAATCTCTGTATACTATTTTGAAGTGCTTGCTTTCAATTTCCAGCCAGTCACTTTGAGAGAATATATTAATGTAACAACAATAAATAAGAACAAAAACCAGTGAGGATATTTTTGCGAATTTTGGGAGAAGAAAAAACACGGTATTAATTTTATTATATAAAAACTTTGTATTAAAATAAGGTATTATTTATTGGAACAAAGTTAACCAATAAATCTCAAAATAATAGTAAATATTCTTCCTTTTAACCTGTATTTACCAGTGCTGTCCAAAATAAATTGAGAAAAGTATAAAAGCTTTCAAATTATTCGGTATTGGACAGATTATTTAATTTTTCAAAATCAATCCCTCTGTTAAAATAGCTTTCCTTGCAGATTTTCTGCTGAAAATTGATTTTGTGGCCTGAAGGGATTATTCAGCCACTCATTTAATTCAATTTTCACAAACAAATTCATCCTTAAAAAAGCTATAAGATTAGACAGACTCCAGGAAAACTTTGCAATTTCTTTCAAATATTTAAGTATCAATAAGCTAATCAATGCTGTCCAAATCTGTATGTACATCGCATTCTCATTTGTTCCTATGAATGATTTGATTTTTAGGTGTTGTTTTAACTCTTTAAAGAATATCTCTATCATCCATCTTTGTTTATAGAGTTCTGCAATGGTAGATGCTGTCCAAGTTAAATTATTTGTAAGAACCTCAATAACTTTATTATTCTTTTCATCATATACTGAAACAAGCCTCAGAATATCCGGATATTTACCGGCAGAATCCTCTTCTTTTAATCTTATAAGCTCGTCCTTCAGGATATGCTGATCTTTATTTGTGGATAACTGTAGTTCTTTTACATGTTCATAATTTATCCGTTGTTTTAGTCTTATTACAAAGGTTATTTGCTGCTTGTGCCAGTCATACATCATTTCAAAATCCTGATATCCTCTGTCTGCTACTATTACCGATCCCCTTGGCATTAGCATATATTGGGCATGCTTTACATCTGCCTGCCTGCCTTCTGTCATAAAAACATACTTCGGCAGACATCCATCATAGTCAAGCATTGTATGCAGCTTTATTGCTCCTTTTTCATGCCTGTATTTAGCCCAATCAAATATTTCCAGGCATAAACTTATTACTGTGCTGTCCAGCAGATATATCTTCTTTTGTATTCCCTTAAATTTCTTTCTCTTAAAGTAACCCTGTTGCTGTAACTGTTCAAAAACCATATAATAATACTCTCTGAACATCTGCCAGTCTCTGTGAGCGTTAATGTATGATAGCGAGGATTTACTTGGACTCTTTCTCTGAATACCTAAATGGTTCAGATTGCCTGATATTGACAGCAGACCATTTGTTACTTCTCTTATTGATTGTGACTTTGACAGATGCAGAAATAACATTGTGACTAAATGTGTCCAGCTATTTATTCCCTTGTTATGTTTATCTGTTCCATAATTTGCTACTGCCTTTGAAAATACCTTCCTATCAAGGTTATGTATTATCTGGCTAAAAAGTGTTACATTTACCATTAGTCCCTCTCTTAAAGGTTGGTTTGTTTTATTTCGCAAAATAAATTTACCACCTTTTTTTGAGGGATTCTTTATTTTTTACATTCTTATCGTTTTGGACAGATATGCCTTAGCGGGATCGAGTTAGAGGGTAAAATCCTGAAATTGA
>JAWOJF010000222.1:0-6358 GCA_046481785.1 Ignavibacteriaceae bacterium
TTTACTGAAGTATATGGTACAGCCGCATTGTTGGTGACAAAAGATTTATAGAACTGCCTGCACAGCAAGGTCAGAGATTTCTAAAAGCATATTGCAGCAGGTTTACTTATAGTGTGTTGCAGAACTCAGGCTTAACTTCATAAGGAGAGGATATCAATTGCCACGACTTTTAAGTCGTGGGAGAAAAAAAATAAGCATGGAGACTTTAGCCACAATTGACTTAATTGTGCGTGTCCCGGCCCGTCGGGGCTAAAGCCAAAAATATTTGGAATTTTAAACCACGACATAAATGTCGTGGCAATAAATAAATAGTCTCCATTTAAATTATGAGTTCTGCAACACCCTCCGTTAGGAGTGAAACGTTAGTAGAAATTCAGAAAAGTAAAGATCCTTAATTATAGTTTACCTGTATAATCCCTGGTCAAGTTCATCATCATCTTCTTCAGAAGACATTGTAAACATTGAACTAAGCATGTCTTTGAACTGGACGCCATACTCAAGACGGAATTTACTGAGTAATGAGTATTCAGATAAGCCGTGAAGCATAAATTCCATAAGAAGCAGCAGGGCTTGTCCATCAACCTTAGGCTGATACTTTTTAACAATCTCTTTTAAGCCCGGTACATTATTCAGAGTTTTTTCATATTCAGCACTTGAGTAGGAAGATAAAATATCCACATGATTTCCTTTACTGAACCAGTTTGTAACTGTCTGGTATGGATTTATATCCTGTGTTTTCTTTAATTTATCAGGTGTAGGGAAGTACATTTCAAACATAGTTTTTACAGCCTTCCCGATTAAAATATGTGCTACCTTGGCCGGCCCTTCCTGCTCACCTTCATAAACAAGTTCAATTTTCCCTGTAATAGATGGGATTACACCATAGATATCTGATACTCTTAAGTGAGTACTTTTCTCGTTGTTTAGTATTAATCTTCTTTCAGCGGTGCTAATCAGATTTTCATATGCAGAGATAGTAAGTCTTGCTGAAACTCCACTTTTGTGGTCTATATATTCACTCTGTCTTGCTTCAAACGCTATTTGTTCAACAAGGTTTTCGAGCAGTTCATTACTTATTACAGAATTTTTCTGATCATTTGTAAGGTAAGATTCCTGCTGTGTTATCTTCCGGGATATCTGTGTTTCTTTTGGGTAATGCGTTAATATCTGTGAATCGATCCGGTCTTTCAGCGGGGTAACTATCGATCCTCTGTTTGTATAATCTTCCGGATTTGCAGTAAAGACAAACTGGATATCAAGCGGAAGCCGAATCTTGAAACCTCTTATCTGGATATCGCTTTCCTGCAGGATATTAAAAAGGGCAACCTGTATTCGTGCCTGAAGATCGGGGAGTTCATTAATAACAAAAATTGAACGGTGAGAGCGGGGAATTAATCCAAAGTGAATTACCCTTTCATCAGAATACGGAAGTTTTAATGTTGCTGCTTTAATCGGGTCAACATCGCCAATTAAATCGGCTACCGAAACATCAGGTGTTGCAAGTTTTTCAGCATATCTCTCAGAGCGGTGAACCCAGCTGATTTTTGTGTTATCTCCGGATTCTTTTATAATGTCTTTAGCTACTCTTGAGAGAGGATTAAAAGGATCATCGTTTAATTCACTACCTTCCACAACGGGCATATATTCATCAAGCAGATTTATAAGAAGCCGGGCAATCCTTGTTTTTGCCTGCCCGCGTAAACCAAGCAGTATTATATTATGCCTTGAAAGAATGGCAGTTTGAATATCGGGGATTACTGTTTCATCATATCCCAGTATTCCTTCAAAAGGGTTTTCATTTTTTCTTAGCGATTCAATTAAATTACTGCGCAGCTCGTCTTTTATTGATCGTGATTTATATTTACTTTTTTTTAGTTCACCAAGGGTGGTTATTTTGCCTATATCCATATAATATTAAAACTCCTGTTAAATTTTACACCTGCACCAAACTTCACCTAAGACTGGGCAGGTTTGCTCTTGAGTTTGCTTCAGATTCTTAGCTTCTGCTACCTTACTCTTTTTCTTCTATTTCTTATGTAGTCTTCAAAAATATAGTCCCCAAGTCCGGTAAGACTGCTGTAAAATGCTCTACCATTATTTGTTTTTGTAAATTCTCTAACAAACTGCTGAAGGTAGGGGTCTCTTGCAATCATAAAAGTTGTTATTGAAATTCCAAGTTTTCTGCATTTAGCTGCCTGGTCAAGGGTCCGGTTCATTATTTTCCTGTCCAGCCCGAAACTATTCTTATAATATTTGATACCTTCTTTTAAACAAGTAGGCTTGCCGTCAGTTATCATAAAAATTTGTTTATTACTTGTTTTCCTTCTGCGGAGAATATCCATTGCCAGTTCAATGCCCGCAACAGTATTTGTATGGTAAGGCCCCACCTGAAGGTAGGGGAGATCTTTAATTTCAATAGGCCAGGCATCATTACCAAATACAATAATATCAAGTGTATCCTTAGGATACTTTATAGTAATAAGTTCTGATAAAGCCATAGCAACTTTTTTAGCAGGAGTAATCCTGTCTTCTCCATAAAGGATCATTGAATGAGAGACATCTATCATAAGCACAGTTGAAGTAATTGCTTTAAAGTCTTTCTCTTCAATTTCAAGATCATCTTCAGTTAACTGGAATTCATCAATGCCATGATTTATCTGGGCGTTCCTGATTGAATCTGTAATATCTATCTGATCAAGAGTATCGCCGAAATAAAACTCTCTCCTGTCGGAAGTTGATTCATCTCCCTGGCCGGAAAACGGAGTACGGTGATTTCCTCTTGAAGATTTTTTTAATTTACCGAAAATTTCTTCAAGAGATTGTTTTCTTATTGACTGCTCACTTTTTGCAGTAAGATTAAAAACAGTCCCGTTTTCATTCTCTTCAATGTAGTTTTTGTCTTTTAAGTCACGAATGAAATCACCTATTCCGTATTCCTCATTAGTTAAACCATATTTGGAGTCAAGTTGTGTCAGCCAGTCTAAAGCTTCCGAAACGTCACCGGAGCTTATAGTTAAAAGCTGTAAAAATACTTTTAGTAAATTCTCAAATGCGTTTTGTCCATTGTTATCAGGGACAAAACGGGTAAACCTGTTGCCAATCATATTAAATAAGGGATTTTTATTGTTTATAAAAATAAAACAATATGTTTAGAAAACAAGGAATTAATTTATATAATTCATGCGCCTGCGCACCCGCTGTGATTATGATATCCAGAATAAAATCTGAGCAGATATTAAACCTGCGAAGGTCCCGATTATGTTCCCCAAAACCCCAAGCAGAAGTCCGGCAGGTGCCAGAGCCGGTTGATAAATACCCGCAACTATTGGGGCGCTGACAACACCTCCAATATTAGCCTGACTTGAAGTTGCAATTAAAAACACCGGCGCTTTAATTAATCTGCCTACGGAATAAAGAACAATTGCATGGACAATTATCCATACTGCACCTGCCGCAAGAAATAATGGCGCATCAAATATTGCCGAGAGGTTTGCCTTGGCACCAACTGAAGCTAATAGAAAATAGAGCATATAATTACCAATTACAGATGCTCCTTTTTCTTCAAGTTTCTGAAGTTTTGTAAAAGATAAAATAATTGATATAACCAGCACAAGAATAATTGTCCAGCCAAAAGAAGTTAATATATCACCAACAGGCGGAATTATTTTACCCAATTCCAGGCATACCGCTGCTATTGCCAGTGATAAAGCAATCATTATAGAAAAAGATTTTAGGTCAATGGCTTTCCTGTGAGAACTGAGTAATTCCATCTTTTGATTGATCCTGCTGATAAAGGATGAATCAACATTATTGCGGCTGTCAATCTTTTTCTGGTAACCGGAAAAGGCAATAACAACTGCCATCCAGCCATAACCAATAAAGGTATCTACTATAATAATTGTACCCATCATTGAATCTGAAGTACCAATACTTTCTTTGACAGAAATCATATTTGCACCGCCGCCAATCCAGCTTCCGCTTAAGGCAGCAAATCCCTGCCATGCATCAGCAGGGAGGAACGGTTTAAATATTAAGAATGACAGAGCAGCCCCAATAATAATACCGGCAGTGCCCGCAAGAAAAGTTATTAATGCTTTTGGCCCCAGTTTAATTATTGTTGGTATATCAGACGATATAAGTAATAATACCAGCGAAGCCGGAAGGAAATAGTTTGTTATCCAGTTATAAGCTTGTGAGGCCTGGGGTGTAATACCCAATGTTGTTGAGAGCATTGGAAGGAAGTATATCCATAAAATAAAAGGTATAACCTTAAAAACAGGCTTTGCAAATTGCTGGTCTTTTATCCAGTAAATAAATGCAAGGATTATAGTTAAGTATATTATTATTTCTGTAGGGTCAGTAATCAGCGAGTTATTCATTATAAATAATAATTGAGGATTAATTGAATTGAAGATAAAGAGAAAGGAAGTTAAAAGTCAAAAAAGGTGGTTTAATTAATTTCCATTAAGCTTCAGGAGCATTTTTTCTGCATATGAATTTAAAGGATCAATCCTTAAAGCTCTTCGATAGCTGTTAATTGCCATGCCGATGTTTTTATCTTTATGATATGCATCGGCAAGTCCTACAAAAGCTCTTGAGTTTGAAGGATGATCAGAAACAACATTTCTGAAATATTTTATTGCATCCATCTGCCTGTTCATTGAAATCAGATCGTATCCGAATAAAATAAACTCATCTTCATTTATTTTATATACTGATGTATCAGTAAATTTCCAGTTCTTGTATTCGGTTACAGTGGAATCGAGTCCGGATAAATTATAAACACTAACCAGGTAATCAGCAAAAGATTTTTTAGGCAGAGGCGGCTGCAGATTCATTGCTATTAAAGCAAGATCAATAGCTGCATCATCAATACCCCTGTCTCTTATATTTAAAAGATGCACGGCTGCTGTTTTTTCATTAGGATAAATTACTAATAAAGAAGAGAACCCTGTGCCGCCGCCGGCATGTTGAAAATATCTCCTGCCGGTTTCATCAACCCTGGCATCGAAGCCCAGTCCATAATCTCTCGTAGTTCCATTTTTTAGTTTTGTTGGTACCAGCATTGAATCAAGTGAAGATGAACTTATTAATTTTCCTTCCATTAAACTAATAGCAAATTTCAGCAAATCTTCAGAAGTTGAAACAACTCCGCCGCCGGCATATTTAATACTTAAATCAGCGAGGGGTGCATTTTTTATTTTTCTATCAAAACTTTTAACATATCCTCTCGCCCGGTTAAAAATTATTTCCTGCTGAAAATCGAGCAGGGAAGAAGTCATTCCCGCAGGTTCAAAAATCCTTTTTTTCAGATAGTCAGAGAAAGATAATCTGCTTACATTTTCAACAATAGCAGCAAGCAGATTGTAGGCTAGTGTTGAATACAAGTACTTTGTTCCCGGTTCAAACATAAGTGAATCTTTTGCCAGATATTTTACTATCTCTCCTGTAGAGTTAAAGTAGCTTGTGTTATTAAACTCACCCGATTTATAATCTCTTATTCCTGATGTATGGGACAATAGCTGGCGGGGGGTAAATTTCCATTTCTTTTTAGGGAAATATGGGATATAAGTTCTTACATCAGCATCCAGATTTACTTTTCCTTCTTCAACAAGCTGCATAATTGCAACAGCAGTAATTGATTTGGAAATTGATGCAATCCTGTAAACAGTTTTGGATGATGCCGGAATAAGGTTTTCCATATCTGCATAACCTCTTGAATCCAGCCAGATAATCGTTCCATTTTGGGCAACACCGGCTGCCACAGAAGGAATATTCTTATTATTAAAAAATGTGCTTAGATAATTATCCAGTTCCTTATTAATAGGCTGAGGAGATAATATTCCGGAGAAAAGAAATACTAAAGAGGTACAATAGAAACTGGTCTTAAGAATTTTAAAGGAGGATCCCAAAAATATACTAAACTTTACTATCAAAGGTATTTTGCACAATAAAAATTTTACTACAATATTAAAATTATACATTTTACCGGGTTTATAAAAATAGAAAGAATAAAAAACCCCTCTCTTTTCAGAGAAGGGTTATAAAATTAAAGTTCTATAATAAAAATTTTATTTTTTAGTTAATGGAATGCGTTTATCCAAAATAGTATCTATTATTTTATATTCTTTAGCTTCCTGTGCAGAAAGAAAATGATCTCTTTCGCAGTCTTTATGTATCTGCTCAAGCGGTTTGCCTGTATGTCGGCGGCCCGTGCGTTCGCCTGGCCAGCCGTAGGAGATGGTGGGCTCGCCGATGGCGGGTGGCCGCACCACGTGGGCGGCCATCCGTCCGAGCACGACCGGCTTGTCGGTCTGGGTGCGCATTGCGGTCCAGGCGCCCGGGCAGTCGATGGCGG
>JAWOJF010000260.1:0-26132 GCA_046481785.1 Ignavibacteriaceae bacterium
AACTCAGCCTTAACTTCACAAGGAGAAGATATCAATTGCCACGACTTTTAAGTCGTGGGAGAAAACAATTAGCATGGAGGCTTTAGCCACAATTTGCCTTAATTGTGGCTAAAGCCAAAAATATTTGGAATCCTAAACCACGACATAAATGTCGTGGCAATAAATAAACAGTCTATTTCAAGGAGAAGACATTTAAATTATTAGTTGTGCAACACTCCCTTCAGCCTGGGGGTCATGAGATAAGATTATACAGGGCTTTAGCCCTGAATTAGCTTCAATTCAGGGCTAAAGCCCCCGTTATGGTTCTTTAGGCTCCCCCATATTAAAACATGGGGTTAATCAATAAAATTAATATTTATTCCTCAGTCTTTAATTTTTACACAATCTCTTCGGAGGAAAGGGCGTAGGATCATATTAAAACCTTTAATAATCATGCTAACTAAAAAATGAAAATATATTCACTCAAATTGACTTTTGGGACAGCCTCTTGCTCTTTTGTTTGTTTTATGCTTTAAATATTACATCCCTCTGGGATTTCAGAACTAAATCCCAGTGTTAATTTTAAGATTAGGTGATAAAGCGGCGGTGTTAATCCCCCTCGTCCGCCTATGGCGAACATTTCCCCCTTTGGGAAAAGGGGGACTTATGGAATATATATCTAAAACTTCACTGTTTCATCAATCAAATTAATCAGCATTCTGCCAATCATAAAATTATCCTGTACGCCCCGGAAAAGCTCTTCGCCGGGACCTTTGGAAAATACCGGAACCATTGTTGCTGTATGACCTTTTGAAACGAACTTTAACTCTATATCATCACCATTAAGAGTGCCGCCAGTTATGGCTGCCCCGCCGGTTTCATGATCCGCGGTTACAAGTATCAGTGTAGATGGATTTTTTTCTGCAAAGCCTAATGCTGTATTAACAGCAGTATTAAAATCTTTCAGCTCGGAAATAGCGCGGTCTTCATCATTATCATGTCCCGCCCAGTCAATTTGTGAGCCTTCAATCATTAATACAAATCCATTTTCATTTTGGCTTAGGGCAGTTAATGCAGCTTCGGTTAATTGTCCTAATGTATAATCCCTGTCGCATGCATGAGGGAGAGATTCCTTTTCAAGCAGCGCATAAAATTTATTTGAGGGTGCAGCTTTAAGAAAGTCATCAGCATCATCAAAATAATCATACCCGGTGGATTTTATTTTTTCAACCAGGTTCAGCCCGTCTTCTCTCCTGCCGCCATCCTGCTTAGTTGTAAAAAAACCATAACCTCCGCCCAGAACCACCTCAAGATCAAGATCAAGAAAATCATGGGCAATTTCTATTTCATTTTTCCTGCTTATTTCATGTGCCACAAAAGATGCCGGTGTTGCATGAGTAACCGAACTTGTTGAAACTACTCCTGTGGACATATTAAGTTTTTCTGCAATTTCCATAATATTTAATAACGGTTTATTCTCAGGGGTTACGCCAATATAGCCGTTATTTGTTCTATGTCCGGTAGAAAGTACAGTACCGCCGGCGGCAGAATCCGTAATTAAATTGTCTGCAGAGCAGGTGACTGAAAAACCCGATGAACTAAATTTTCTGTAGGGATCATTTTCTAATGCAAGAACAGAGGCACTAATATAGGTGGGGCCCATTCCATCCCCTATTAAAATAATTATATTCTTTGGTTTGTTTGCCGCGGCGGGGTTGTTTCCGGGCGGGTCTGCCTGCTGTGCAAAGCCCGCAGTTATTAAAAGTAAATAAAAGCAGGCAATGCGAAAAGCGTTCACTAAGCCTCCACGTTTTCTTTATTAACAAAAGTAAGCCAGTTATATTTATCCTCGCTTACACCGTATTGTATAGATGTAATTTCATCAAATAATTTCAGGGCAAGATCGCCGGGTTGTCCCCCGTTAAATGTCATTTCATCTTTTTTAAAAGTAAGCCATCCTACTGAAGATATAACCGCGGCTGTGCCTGTGCCGAATATTTCCAGTACGTTTCCTTTTTTATATTCATCAACAACTTCAGTTATTGAAACCTGTCTTTCCACAGGATTCATATTCCATCCTTTTAATATCTGAAGAACAGAATCTCTTGTAACTCCCGGGAGAATACTTCCGTTTAATTTTGGAGTAACAATTTCATTTTTAAACCTTATAAAAATGTTCATCGTTCCTACTTCTTCAATATACTTTTGTTCAACACCATCAAGCCATAGTACCTGTGTAAATCCTTTTTTATGTGCTTCTTCACTTGCAAGCAGACTTGCAGCATAGTTGGCAGCAGTTTTAGCATCACCTATTCCTTTACGCACTGCTCTAACATAATCATCCTGTGCCAGTATTTTAACGGGTTTAAATCCTTCCGGATAATATGCTCCCACAGGTGAAAGAAGAAAAATAAGCTTATAATTTTTTGAGGGCTTTACGCCTAAAAAGGGATCATTACCAAAAATAAAAGGACGAATATAGAGCGACTCGCCTTTTGTAGCAGGTATCCAGTCCTTTTCTATATTTATCAGCTCAAGTAATGCCTGCAGCATAAAGGTTGTATCAACCGGCGGTATACATAATTTTTTTGCTGAATTATTTAACCTTGCAAGATGTTTTTCCGGCCTGAAAATAACCACTTCATCATTTTCTGTTCTGAAGGCTTTTAATCCCTCAAAAATAGCTTGTCCGTAATGTATGAACATAGTACCCGGATGCATGGAAAGATCAGAAAGAGGTTTGATGACGGCATTGTGCCAGCCATTTTCGGGAGAGTAATCCATTTCAAAGACATGATCTGTAAAATGTAACCCAAATCCTGGATTTTCAGGAATAACAACCTTGTCAGTTCTTTTCTTTAGATGATAGTTTATTTTTTGCATAGGAACCAGCCTTAATATAAAATTATTTCAACAGGATATTACGGAAATTTAAGGAAATTTTAAAGGGGATGGCGATGAGCGGATATTAATATATCGTTAAATGGTGTTCTGCAACAGCCTTTGTAAAGCGGCTTGTTTAAACTAAAAAGTGCCCGGTGGAGGGCTACCGGGCATTCAACAAGATTCATTAAGGGGGGGTAGAACTTAATGAATCAGAACAATATCCAAAATAATATTAAAGTAAATTATAATCAACTTATTTTTATAAGAAATGTACCCCTGTCTAAATAGTTTGCAATATTTAGGGACGTAAGTTAAATTGTTTTTACTTTTTTTTGCTATAAAAACCTTTTAGCGGTCAATTTATTAGACGAGTGTTAGTTTATTTCTATCAATACAAATAAGAAATTATAGATGAAACCTGTATTTGAAAAACTTGGGCTCGCAATAACTTTTTCTCCAACTGGCAGGGCGCTGCTTAAGGAAGTTAAAAGACTAAAGGAACTGTTTGGTGCGTCTTTAGTTCTTATACATGTGGGGAAAAAGAATAGAGAAACCGAAGAACTTCTTGCCTCAACTGTCAGCCAGGCGGGTATAGATTATAACAGCATAGAAGTGATCTGGTCTGATGGAGATCCGGGTACGGCAATTATTGAAAGCAGCCGTGATGCCGGGGTGGATCTTTTAATAGCCGGGGCACTTGAAAAAGAAAAGTTTATAAAATATTACCTCGGATCAGTAGCAAGAAAAATAATGAGAGAAGCTTACTCCTCCACATTAATTTTAACCTCTCCGTCTGAAAACCCTGAAAGTTTTAAAAAATTTTATGTATCGGCAGATTTTTCAAAAGCCAGTGAAAAAACAATAATAACATCTTACAACTTCGCACTTCTGGAAAAGGCATCAGAATTTATCCTTATTAAGGATTTCCATCTGCCCGGGCTTTCCAGCACTGTACTCAGTTCTGGGTCTGCAGAGGAAACTCAGCACGCAAGAGAATACTGGATAAACCAGGAAGAGGGAACAATGAAGCTTTTTGCAAAGGAGCTTAATCTCTCAGGTATACCTGTTACTGTAAAAGCCCTTTATGGAAAAGAAGGGTGGGAGGCTGGAAATTTTGCGAGGATTAATAATGCCGATTTGTTTGCTATTTCTGCGCCGGCAAGAAAGCTTAAATTTCTTGACAGGCTGTTTACGCATGAAGTAGAATATTTGTTTGAAGATCTTCCCGCTAACCTGCTAATTATCAGATAATATATTTTTATGCAGTTAAATTCCGGACAAGTAGTAATATTTCTGTTAAGCATAAGCTTAATGCTGCTTTTTGCCAAGCTGCTGGGGGAGTTGTTTACAAAAATCAAACAGCCTGCTATCATTGGTGAAATTTTGGCTGGTATAATTCTGGGGCCAACTGTCTTCGGAATGATCTCTCCCGATGCTTTTAAGTTTCTTTTTCCACAGGGAAATGAAGTAAGTATTGCACTTGAAGGTATTGTAACTCTTGCTGTTGTAATGCTGCTGCTGGTTTCCGGCATTGAGGTTGATCTTTCTACTGTTCTTAAGCAGGGAAAAACCGCTGTCTATACCGGCATAATGGGAATTTTAGTCCCTTTTATTCTGGGCTTTGGTTTTTCTTTTCTCTTTCCCGGGCTAATGGGTATACAGGATACTCAAATGAAATTTGTTTTTGCACTCTTTATGGGAACTGCTCTTTCAATTTCTGCATTGCCCGTAATTGCTAAAACATTAATGGACCTGAAAATTTTTAATACCAATATTGGTTCTGTTATAATTTCTGCAGCTATGTTTAATGACCTGATTGGCTGGCTTATATTTTCCATTATTCTTGGTATGATTGGCGGCGAAGCGCATGGTATGAGTTTTGCGCAAACTTTAACCCTCACCCTTGTGTTTATTGCATTTACTCTGATCTTTGTAAGAAAAATATTCCACCGGATTCTCCCGTGGCTGCAAAAAAACTTATCTTTTCCGGGCGGTACATTAAATGTTATACTTATTCTGGGATTTATCGGCGCGGCATTTACTGAGTTTATAGGAGTGCATGCAATATTCGGTGCATTTATTATCGGCATTGCTGTTGGTGATTCTGCACATCTAAGCGCACGGACCAGGGAAGTAATAAACCAGTTTGTAACTAATATCTTTGCTCCCTTATTTTTTGTTTCAATAGGGCTAAGGGTAAACTTTGCTGCAAATTTTGATCTTCCGCTTGTTTTAGTAATACTTGTTTTATCCTTTGCAGGTAAGGTAATCGGATGCGGTCTCGGTGCCAGGTGGTCGGGCATGAGCAGGAGTGATTCTCTTACTATCGGATTTGGTATGAACTCGCGCGGTACCATGGAGATAATACTCGGCCTGCTTGCTCTTCAGTTTGGGCTGATTCAGGAAACAGTTTTTGTTGCGCTTGTTGTTATGGCATTATTAACTTCAATTACAAGTGCACCTATGATGAACTATTTTATAAAAAAAGGAAGAAGATTATCCTTTGCAGAATTGCTCAAACCCGGATTTATTATTTTTACCGCTTTTGATAAAAAGGAAGAAGTTATTGGTGAACTGGCTTCTCTTATTTCGGAAAATACAGGTATTCTAAAAATAGAAATAATTCAATCTGTTCTTGAAAGAGAAAAGTTTATTTCAACAGGAACAGGAAATTATCTTGCCATTCCTCATGCAAAATTGAAAATTGATAAACCGGTTATTGCGCTTGCTATCAATGAAAGAGGGATCGACTTTCAGTCTGAAGATAAGTTAGCTGCAAGAATAATTATCCTTCTTCTTTCACCTTCTGAGGATAATGAAATACAATTAAGATTACTTTCAGAAATTGCAGGAAAATTCAGAGACAGGGAAAAAGTAGAGAAGCTGTTAACTATTGATGATAAAGATAAACTGCTTGAAGAACTTAAGCGGATTTAAAAGACCCGGGAGCAAAGCTTTCCGGTAAATTGGGATGTTAACCTTTAGCGTAATTACGATTCTTAATTTAGAAAAGCAGCATCCAGAGAACGTAGTCTAAAATTAAAATTAGCGCTGCTGATAATACAAATGAACGTATTGTTGAAAGTCCTACTCCCTCGGCACCCCCTTCAGTTCTGAAACCGATATGACAGCCGAGCAGTGATGTTACTCCTCCAAAAAAGACCGCCTTAACAAGCCCCGCAATAAAATCTGAAAAGATAAAAAATCTTTTTACAGACTGGAAAAAAACTGCAAACGAAACGCCAAGGAAATAATTAGAAACTATGTATGCACCCATAACCGCTATTATGTTTGCAAATACTACAAGTACAGGCATCATTAAAACCGCACCCAGGAATCTTGGCATTGCAAGATACCTGATTGGACTAATAGCCATGGTTTCCAGTGCATCTATCTGTTCGGTAACCTTCATAGTACCAAGTTCGGCCGCTATTGATGCCCCAACCCTTCCTGCTATTACAATGCCGGTAAGTACAGGGCCAAGCTCGGTAATAATAGCTCTGCTTGTAGCACCCCCCAGAAATGAAAGCGGAGCAATACCCTGTAGTTGGTAAGCTGCCTGCCATGCTGCAACTGCACCGGTAAACACTGCAATTATAATTACAAGCGGAAGCGAATTAACCCCTATATGTTCCATCTGGAAGAATATCAAACTCCTGCTTTTGGTTACCATACGGAAGCTCCTGATAATACCAAACAGCAGGGATGTTAGCTGCCCTATCTCCTGGAAAAAATCCAGTGTTTTTTTACCGGTTTTCTGTAGAAAGATTTTAATCATTAATATTAAAATTAATTGTAATTAAATTTAGTAAAAATATTCGGGAGATGGTGGAGAATAAACAGTAATTGGTGAATGACGAAGACACCTCATATTTTTATTATACTGCCGTTCTTATCACACAGAAAAAGAAGATGTTTCAAAGATAGTGTAACAATTATTCCGACCGATATCTGGTTTTCCTTTTTTTATGATAATATGGTGTCTCCCCTGTATTAATTAGCAGTATTGTGCTGTTTGCTTAATAATATTAGTCATTCTCACTTTTAAGCATTAATTATAGTGTTTTTCTTAAAAATGGAAAAGAGGTTATTTAGATACACTTTTCTGAATATTCATAAGCAGTATTTAGTGTAGTTTAGCTAATTGGAGGCTTTTATTGTTTTAGTTATCTTTGGAATACAATTTGCTCAAAAGGCCAAATAAATAAAAAGTAAACGAACTTAATGTAATAGGTATTATCGATACTTATTAATGAAAGGAATATTATGGCTCTCAAAAGAGAGGAAATTGTAAACAAAAAATTGTTGCAATGGATAGATGAAGTGAGCGGGATGTGCAAACCTGATTCTGTACACTGGTGCGATGGTTCCCAGAAAGAATTTGATGAACTTGCTGCTCAGCTTGTTAAAAAGGGAACTTTCAAAAAAATAAATGAAGATATAAGACCTAATAGCTATTACTGCCAATCAGATCCTTCAGATGTAGCAAGAGTTGAAGACCGCACTTTTATATGCACCGCAAAAGAGGAGGATGCCGGCCCAACAAATAACTGGATTAACCCGGCTGAGATGAAGGAAACCCTTAAATCCTTTTTTGACGGCTCGATGAAAGGGAGAACAATGTATGTTATACCTTTCAGCATGGGCCCGCTTGGTTCAGATATTGCGCATATCGGAATACAGATTACAGACTCGCCCTATGTTGTCTGCAGTATGAGAATAATGACACGGATGGGAAAGCCGGTGCTTGATGTTTTAAAGGATGATAATTTTGTTGAATGTCTCCATTCTGTGGGCGCTCCATTAACAAATGGAAAAAAAGACGTTCCCTGGCCTTGTAACGAAGAAAAATATATTGTCCATTTTCCGGAGGAAAGAAGCATCTGGTCATTCGGCAGCGGGTATGGCGGCAATGCATTGCTTGGTAAAAAATGTTTTGCTTTAAGAATTGCATCATACATGGCACGCGAAGAGGGCTGGCTGGCAGAACATATGCTTATTGTTGGAGTTACGAACCCGGAAGGTAAAAAGAAATATTTTGCTGCTGCTTTTCCAAGCGCCTGCGGAAAAACTAATCTTGCTATGTTAACACCAACTCTTCCCGGATGGAAGGTTGAAACAGTTGGTGATGATATTGCCTGGATGAAGTTTGGTGAAGATGGAAAGTTATATGCTATAAATCCTGAAGCAGGCTTTTTTGGTGTTGCCCCGGGAACTTCCATGAGTACTAATAAAAACGCTATGCTTTCTATGGAGAGTAATACAATCTTTACTAATGTTGCTCTTACTGAAGATGGTGATGTATGGTGGGAAGGTAAAACAAAAAATCCACCTGCTGTTAAAGAAAATTGGTTAGGTCATAAGTGGTCACCGGAAAGTAAGGAAAAAGCAGCTCATCCAAATGCAAGATTTACTGCCCCTGCAAATCAATGCCCGGTTATTGATCCTGCCTGGGAGGACCCGAAAGGCGTACCGATTTCAGCAATTTTATTCGGCGGAAGAAGGAGCAATTTTGTTCCGCTTGTTTTTCAGGCATTCGACTGGCAGCATGGAACATTCCTTGGCTCTATTGTTTCTTCCGAACAAACTGCCGCTGCCGAAGGTAAAGTTGGTAAGGTTAGGCATGATCCTTTTGCTATGCTTCCTTTTTGCGGTTATAATATGGGGGACTATTTTGCTCACTGGCTTGAAGTAGGAAAATCTGCTGACACTGATGATTTACCCAGGATATTTTACGTTAACTGGTTTAGAAAAGATGACGATGATAATTTCCTGTGGCCCGGCTTTGGTGAAAATATCCGTGTACTTAAATGGATATTTGAACGAACAGATGAAGGTACGGAAAGCACAAAAAATGCCATTGATACTCCAATCGGGTATGTGCCTTCAATTGATTCAATTGATATTGAAGGACTGGAAATTTCTACTGAAAATCTTGAGAAACTGCTAAATATTAAATCGGAAATGTGGAAAGAAGAAATTGACGAAATAAAAGAATATTATAAAATTTTCGGCGACAGGCTTCCTACCGGACTAATTGATGAGTTAAAAGCTCTTGAAGACAGGTTAGCTACCGTTATTTATAAATAATTTTCAGGGACTCTCAATATTGATACTGTCCCTGTTCGGGTTATTCTAAAGATGACATCTTTTTAAAAAGATGTCATCTTTTTCTTTTATTTATTTTTAATAAATATCATCTTTTCCAATAACTTCACCTCTGGCTTCTCTTTATAATAAGATACTGTGTGAATACTTGTTATATGTGTGATCAAATAATTAAACATATTGCTTCGGCTTTGGGCGGGTCACCATACAGTTCAACATTCTTTTAGCTAACTTTCTATATGCAGCATAATGAGACAAGTATTATTGTTTTTCTTGATTTGATTTTATAGCATTGTTTATTGTATAATATATTGTACACAACCTTGTTATCATAACTCCTTCTTTTTCACCCCTTTAGTGTAAATTTTAATCATTTCTTCCAAATTCGTTATAAATTATTGCAGCATAATTTTTGGTAGACATTAGCACTATTATTGATTATAATTTCATGTATTTAAAAATTTGAAAGATGAACGGAATTACGGAAAAAAATACAGATAGTAGAAACGGAGAATTGAATTTTGAAATTCTCAATTATGCTCCCATTGGGATATTAACGTTTTCCCGGGAATGGAAAATTGAGTTTGTTAGTGAAAGTTTCAAAAAGATCGGTTTTTTATATAACTATGATTTTAATGATCTTACCGGAAATAATATCCTTAAGACTCACCTGCTCCCTGATGCTTCTTTGGTGGATGAACTGCTGGAGATTGAAGACGGGACCCCTTTTGAAAAAGAAATAAGAAATATAAAAACCGCTGCGGGTGGTGTTGTTTCATTATATGTAAAAGCTTCTCCTGTATTTGATGAAGAAAGATTTAACGGGGGAATTTTAGTGCTGGAGGATATCAGCATATTACCCGGCGTTGTAGAAGAAGAAAAATTCAAAGCAAATGCTTTTGAAAAATTATTTTCCCGCCTTAATGATATTTTGTTGATAACGTCTCCCGCCGGGGATGTTAATTTTTCTTATGGTAAGAATTTAAAAAAATTGAATATAGAATCCGGCTCTTCCGGATTTAATGTTAATAAAATAATAAATCCTTTGCAGGCAGGTTCTTTTAACCAGGCGCTTAATGAAGTTACCACAAGACGTACATCTAAAGAGGTATTTTTAGAAATTTCATTTGCCGGAACACCAGCATATTATGAGTGCCGTATTGAACCGTATATTAACCGGAAAGGGCAGGTGCAGTTTGTATTTCTTTTGTTTAAGGATGTTACAAAATCTGTTCTTGAAAAGAAAAATTATGAAACACGCTTAAATGAATTGCAGCAGTACCGGTTAATTGCAGAAAATTTAAGTGAAGCAGTATTTGCAGTTGATTTAAAAGGTAACGTTGTCTTCTGGAATGATTCTTCAGAAGAAATTTTCGGATATACAAGAGAAAATATACTGGGTAAGTTCGCCGGCGAAGTACTGGGTTTATTTGATGAAAATTATTTTGAAAAAATAAAGGATGAACTTGCCAAAACATTAACCTGGAAGATTAATATTAACATCTTTAAAAAGGATGGTCGCAAAGAAATTCTTGAAGCTAAATTTACCCTTCCGGCAGCAGACATTGGCGAAATTGTTGTGCTTTGTTCCAACATTACCGAAAAAGCTGAATCTGAGAAAAAATTAAGGCAGTCAGAGGAAAAATTCAGGAATATTGTTACACAGGCCTCAGAACTTATCTGCAATATAAGTACTGACGGTACTATAAATTTTGTTAACCAGTTTTTTTTAAAATCACTTAAGTATATGGAAGGGGAAATAATCGGGAAAAATTTTATTGAGCTTATTGATCCTGATTATCTTAAATCAAATCTATTTGATATTTCTTCATTTGACAAAGGACGCTCCAAAAATATTGAGATCCCATTATTAACAAAAAGGGGGTATCTGCTTTTTGTTATAGCAAATTTTTCAGCAGTTTACGGCGATACTAACCTTATTGATTCTTATAACGGCTATTTTATAGATATAACTGAGAAAAAAGCTTCCGAAAAAGACCTGATGATCTTTCAGTCTTTATTTGAATCTTCCCAGGATGGAATTGCTGTTGAATGCGACAGGAAAATTATTATAGCCAATGAGTCGTTTGCTGATATTTTTAATTACCCTCATGATTCACTTGTTGGAAAAGAAGTACTTGACCTGGTTTCAAATACGGATACCCTTCGCGTGGCAGAGTATTTGAAAATTGTTGAACAGAAAAAGCATGTGCCCGGCAGGCTTGAATGCCTGGGCAGAAGGATGGATGGTTCTAACTTCCATCTCGAAATATCTGTTGCTTCTTTTGAATCTGAAAAGAAAGTATATATAGTTCTTATTACACGGGATATTACCGAACGTAAACGTTCACAGCAGGCTATAAGAGAATCAGAAGAAAGATACCGGAACATAACAGAAAATATAGACGATTTCCTTTATACGTACGAACGTATCGGCATGGGATTCAGACCTACTTTCTATACTTCTTCAGTTGAGAAAGTAACTGGTTACACTCAAACTGATTTTCTTTCTGATTCCAAACTTGCATTAAAAATAGTTCATCCTGACGATTTTACAATTGTAAAAAAGAAATTAAAAACTCTTATGCGAAGCCGTATACAGCTTTCAGAGGAGTTTGAATTTAGAATAATAAACAAACACGGTAATATTGTTTGGGTAAGGAATAAGATTAACTTAAGCCGCAGTTCTGAAGGTAAACCATTAAGAATATACGGCCTGGTTAGTGATATTACTCTTCGGAAAAAAGCGGAAGAAGAATTATCTAAATCAACTGATAACCTTGTTAAGCTTAATGAAACTAAAGATAAATTTATTTCAATTATTTCTCATGATCTGAGAACACCTTTTACGTCTATACTTGGTTTTACTGATCTTCTTTTAAGTGATGAAGGTTTAAGCGAAGAAGAAAAGAAACAGTATGTTAAGTTTATCAGGGAATCATCCAATTCAATGCTTGCGCTCGTTAACTCGCTGCTTGACTGGACAAGGCTTCAGACCGGCAGGATCAGGTTTGAACCGGAAAAAACAGACATCAGGGGAATAGTTGAAAATTCTATTAATTCAATGTCTGGCGCTGCATTCCAGAAAAATATTCAGATAGATTGTGAACTGGAAGATGAACTGCCTGTTTTTGTTGATAAAAATCTTATTACCCAGGTTTTTAATAATTTAATTTCAAATGCTATTAAGTTTACCAAACAAGGGGGCAATATTATTATTAACGCAGTTCCCTCTGCACGAATCAGGTTTTATGAGTTCTCGGTTAAAGATAATGGTGTCGGAATTAAATCTGAAAATCTTGGAAATTTATTCAGGGTTGAAACTAAATTTACCTCTGAAGGAACAGCAGGCGAGAAGGGAAGCGGGCTTGGCCTTTCGCTTGTAAGGGAAATAATTGAAAAACATGGCGGAGAGATATGGGTTGAAAGTGAATATGGGATTGGCACTGAATTTAAATTTCTTCTCCCGGTTGCATCAGCTAATATTTTGATTGTGGATGATAGTAAAACTGACCGCTTGCTTTATTCAAAAATATTAAAGAGCATTACTCCCGATTATAACATTGATGTTGCATCCAACGGTAAAGAAGCGCTTGATAAAATCCTGGCTTTACCCCCTGCGCTTGTAATAACAGATCACCTGATGCCGGAAATGAATGGTTACGACCTTGTTAATGCCCTGAGAAGAACCGATATTAAAAACAAGCCCCCTGTTATTGTACTTAGCAGCGAGCTGGATAGAATTACTATAACAGATTATAATGAATTGGGAATTGAATATGTTTTCAGCAAGCCGGTTAATTTAAGCAACTTTAAACAGGCTGTGGAAAAAACATTAAAAAAAGGATTGATAAGATAAGTTTATCTTACTTCTTCCTCAGTACCATTCCTGTTGAGGTTTCCAAAATTACCTTACCGGAAAGGCTGCCTAACGGCTCTATTCCTGCATCTTTCTCATTAACTAAAATGTCCCAGTTTCCGCCGGGAAGTATAAACTCTTCTTTTTTTAATGGATTGGCATTAAGCAAGACTAAAATCTCATCCCCGTTATTTTTAATATGGTAACCAAGAGCAAACTCATTAGTTACACTAAAAAACAGTATATCATTATAATCAGCCCGCCTGAAGGCTTTATATTTATTCCTTAGTTCAATTAATCCTTTATAATATTCAACAAGTTCTTTATTTGCCTTTGCCTGATTATAATTAATATAATTTGTTTCATTATCCTTTTCATAACTGTTATGGTCAATTTTTCCCTGATGAAGGTCAGGCACACTTTTATCCGCTGTAATTACTTTGCTCCTGGCATATTCCTGACCGGAATGTATCATTGTAATTCCCTGCGATGTAAGTAAAAAGAGTGCGCCAAGTTTATTAAGTTTCATCTGCTGTGAAGTTAATTTTGTATTGGCATCTGCATCTGTAATTACTTCATCATGTTTAATATCATTCAAACCAATGCGGATAAAATCTCCTATGGTATAACCGTCATGTGACTCAAGGTAGTTTACAGAATGTTCCTTCTTTAAAAATAAACCATGTTTATCTTTTAGAAGAGTTCCGTTTATGTAACTTTTTATTCGGTCGGGATTATTATTTCCAAACCATTTACCGAAAATCCAGCCATGCCCGCTATTAGGGTTTTCGCCTTTAATACCATTTCTTATCTGATCATTCCAGCTTCCCCAGCCGCGCTGAGAAAATCCCATCGGGTCATATCCGCCGCCCCATGGTTCGCATACAATAATTACGTGAGGATTTATTTTCTGTGCTTCTCTCAGTACTGTTTCAACGGTCTCCCAGTCAATTAGTTTACCAAGATCAAAACGGAAGCCGTCTATGTGGTACTCTTTCATCCAGTAGAGTATACTTTCAACAATAAGCCTTCTAAGCATAGGACGCTCAGTTTTCAGATCATTACCGGTGCCGCTATTAGCCAGATAATTCCCATCTTTATCCAGCCTGAAATAATATTCCTTATCAATCTGTTTAAGATTTCCCAGCTCATATTCCGACAGATGGTTATATACTACATCCATCATTACTGCAATACCTTCTTTATGGAAGGCTTTAACCATATCTTTAAAATCATTTACCTGTTTACCGGTCTTACCCTGCCATTCATTCCATTTTAATTCACTCCAGTCTTCGCTATAATAAGCGGCAGGAGCAAAGAAGGCAGCAGTCATATAACCCCAATGGTTCCTTTCATAAGGATTCCAGTTATTATACCTTCCATGTGAAGACTTCTTAAAGGGAATTTCTATATTAGCAAATTCCTGTGCAGGCAGAAGCTCAATAGTATTAACACCGAGATTTTTAATGTAATCAATTCCACCGGGTTTTCCTTTTTCCACCAGACCTTTATATGTGCCGGGATGATCCGCTCCTGAGGAGGGATGTGCGGTCATATCCCGGAGATGCATTTCGTAGATGATCAGATCCCGCCAGTCTCTTTTAATCCATTGATCATCTTCCCAGTTATAATCATCTTCTTTAACAACAATAGCTTTCCGCGGGCTCCAGTAGGTATTGTATGTAGCTACAGCCCTGGCATAAGGATCAATACAAAAAGTATCTTTTCCCCCGGAATGTTTTACCTTATAACCGTAAAATAATCCATACAGTTCTCCTTCAACAGATGCTTCCCATACTCCGTCTTTATCTTTAATCATTTCATAGGAACTTCCTTCATTATCCTCAGCCTGTTTAAATGTTACAAGGCTTACCCGCTCTGCATTAGGCGTAAAAAGCCGGAAAAATGTTTTTCCATCTTCAACAAAAGAACCAAGTTTTTTATCAGAATAAAAACTATCAAGTTCCTTATTCAGAACTATGTTAGGTTCTCTCTTTTTAATTGTTTTGGCAAATGTTTTATCGTAAATGAACAAATTATTACCCAATACATTTATTAATGAAAAACAAATAAGAACTACAATTACTATCGAAAGTTTTGGCTTCATTTTTCCCTATTATTCGAAAAAAATTTCACATTGTTGCTAATTTAAGTGAAAAGATAAGAAATTTTAACAAAAGCTTATTCTCCTGCAAGAATTTTTCCATCAACAACCGGTGTTACGCAAATAAGTGGTTTTTCCGGTACATTAAAATTTGAGAAGATCTCTTCAAATAATTCGAATTGCCTCCCCCGTTCTTCAAGGCGGGCAAATTTTTTATATTTCATAAACCTGCCAAATTTATCTGAGGGTGCATCAAAATGATAAGCTGAAGGAAAATCTTCCTTTGCTTTGCTTTTCAGGAAATTGATTTTGTTATCATCTCCACCTTCAATTTCATAACCTATCGCGCGGAACTCTTCAACAAAACCGTTGTTGATAACCAGGTAAATATTTAATATCGTTTCCAGCATATTATTTATAGAAAAAATCAGCAGACAAATTACTTATCTTCCTTTTTTGAAACAGGCACAAATATTTTTGCAGCAGGTGTCCTTCCATATAAACACACGAATGCAAGGCTGAAAGCCAGTGCGGCAGCAAACTTGCACATTATGCTTTCAATTATGCTAAGTAAATAAAAGCTTCCCGAAATTGAAAGTGCAAATGCAAGAATTACAGGTATGGATGTAAAAATATAACCTGCAAGCAATACTTTTGATAAAAATGTTTTTTTTCCTTCTTTTTCTTTTTTTATCTGCAAAAATAATAAGAGCATGGTAACAAGAACAGGTAAGTAATAAAATGCGCCGTATAAAGTCCCCAGCGGATAATTATATGATGCATAAAGTACCGTACAGCTTACAACTTTAAATTGCGGAACTGCAAAGGCATAAAATATTACAAACAATACAGCCGGTATAAAAATCAGTTTTATGTAAGGCGGTACCCGGTATCCAAGAAAAATTAATACAAAATATAATCCAACCGGGGGGAGAAATGATATATCGGCAAAAGCAAGGTACGCTATTATTGATTCAGCTAAGCCAAAGTGACACATTAAGAATTCGAGCAGTTGATAAACGAAAAGAAGGGCTATCATTAAAATGGCAAACTTGTTTGGCTTTGTTTTATCTGCCAGGGCAAGAAGATTAACAAGCAAGATGAGCTCAATACAGGCTATGAGCAGAGATATTGTTCCGTTCCAGTCCAAGGTTACCTGTTATGGTTGATGTTTCTGAAAATCTTAATTATAGTAATACCCGTAATTTTAGTTTATTCAAGTTTTTTCATTGCCGTAATCTCAACCATAGTTCCCCACATCTGAATGCTCATCTGCTGTTTGGTACGCCTGAATGTGAATTTTACTCTCAGACTGTCCTCCCGGAATTCCTCTGTAAGATTAGTGGGGTTATATTTATTCCCCTCATCATCAACAATCCCGTAAAATCCACCTTCTAAATCCATATATACCACAGTTCCCGTTGTCATTTCATCATCACATGAGATAAATATGAGGGCAGTAGTAATAATAAGTAAACATAAAAATATTTTTTTCATAAATCTCCTTTGGGCAGAACATTTATTAGGGACTGACTAATTAATCACTATGCTTTTGGACCAATCATTTTTTCCGGTTTTACTACTTCATCAAATTTTTCCGGGTCAAGCAAACCGAGTTCAACCGCTGCTTCTTTTAATGTCTTGTTTTCCTTATGAGCTTTTTTTGCAACCTTTGCAGCATTATCATAACCGATATGCGGATTTAAGGATGTTACAAGCATAAGGGAATTATCAAGATGCTTTTTAATGTTCATTTTGTTGGCTTCTATTCCAACAACACAATTGTCGGTAAAACTTTCACAGGCATCAGAAACCAGTCGTATTGACTGAAGAACATTATATATAATTACCGGTTTAAACACATTAAGTTCAAAATTTCCCATTGCTCCGCCGAAATTAACTGCAACATCATTACCCATAACCTGTGCACAAACCATTGTCATCGCTTCAGATTGAGTGGGGTTAACCTTTCCCGGCATAATTGAACTGCCCGGTTCATTTTCCGGAAGGAGCAGTTCGCCGATACCGCTTCTTGGCCCTGATCCAAGCCAGCGTATATCATTAGCTATTTTCATTAAAGAAGCGGCAATAGTTTTTAACATACCATGGAATTCCACAAGTGCATCATGAGCTGCAAGTGCTTCAAATTTATTCCTTGCAGATATAAATGTTTTACCGGTTAATGCAGCAATTTGTTTTGCTGATTTTTCAGCAAATTCAGGATGAGTATTTAGTCCGGTTCCTACTGCTGTTCCGCCAAGTGCAAGTTCATAAAGCCGGGGAAGACTACAGCTAATCCTTTCCAGTCCGTTTGTTAATTGCTGAACATACCCGGAAAATTCCTGTTCAAGAGTTAAAGGGGTTGCATCCATTAAGTGGGTTCTGCCTATTTTAATTATTCCTTTAAACTCTGCGGCTTTTTCAGCAAGTGCATCGCGTAATTTTGTAACCATAGGAATTAACCGGCGGTGGATTTCCTCAACTGCTGCAATATGCATTGCCGTTGGAAAAGTATCATTTGATGACTGCGCTTTGTTAACATCATCATTAGGGTGAACAGGTTTTTTACTCCCCATTTTTCCGCCTGCAAGTTCAATTGCACGGTTTGATATTACCTCGTTTACATTCATGTTCGACTGGGTGCCGCTGCCTGTCTGCCATACCACAAGAGGAAAGTGATCATCAAGTTTTCCTTCAATAACCTCATCAGCGGCTTTAACAATTAATTCAGCCTTATCTGCCGGAAGTATTCCCAGGTCTTTATTTACTAGAGCCGCGGCTTTCTTAAGAATTCCAAAAGCCCTGATAAGCTCTCTTGGAAATCTTTCCCCGCCTATTTTAAAATTCATTAAAGAGCGGGCAGTCTGTGCCCCATAATATTTATCGGAGGGAACCTGTATTTCCCCCATGCTGTCGGTTTCAGTTCTAAATGACATAAACTTTTCCTGGTTAATCGAATGATAAAAATTTCTGTTTTTAATTTACTATAAAATATGAAAAAAGGTAGGCACACGCCATGGCGTGTACCTACAAAAAATTATAAAACAGGCACACGCCACGACGTGTACCCACACTGCGGCATGTGCCTTCACAAAAAAAATTATTCTACCCTCATTACCGGGTAAATCCTGTAATGATCATCGTAGTAAGGTGAGCGTTCGTAAAAATATGCTAACCTTGCGTTAGGATCATTTCTGAAATTTTCATCTTCTGCAAGTTTCTTTTCAAATTCTTTTTTCAGTTCAGGATCGTCTTTAAGCATTTCTTCAGCAGTTTTTTCCATTACATAATCCTCAAAGTATTCATGCAGGTGAAATATTGTATTAAAGAATCCCCACCTGATAAATGAATCCTCTCCGGCTGGCTCAAGAAGCTGCAGTATAACCCCAATTGTCCTCTGGTCAGTATTTACTTTAAAAGTACCGGCAGGGACTTTTACTTTTTCTTTATAAGACTGAATATCAAAATTAACGCGTTGTCTGCTCTCATATGGTTCTTCATCAAATTTTACATTCAAAAACTTATACCTTGTAACTTCATATTCTTCATCATTTTTAAGCTGTTCCATTTTAATGCCGTGAAGATGCATCCTCACAATAATTTCACTACATTCCTGCGGTATAAGATAAAACTTTGGGGCAAGTACAGAATCTTTAATATAATTTTCCCTGTAAACTGTAACATCAAAAACTGTATCCTTATCTGTGTATACAATTTTATCTTTACCTGAAATTTCACTTGGTACTTTAATAAAAGCTTTACCCATAAATCTTGAAGTTTCGGCCTTTTCTGTTTGAGTAAGACTAAGCGGGAAATATTTTTTATCTTTTGCATAATCCTTCACCACATTAACATCTGCTCTTTTATTTAAAGCAACCAATTCATCAGCATTTTCTGAGCTGAAGTTTATAACTGTTTCAAGGGTTAACTTTGTGCTGAATACCCGGTCCTTGTAAGGTTTCATCATATGAGTTTCAACTAAAAGTCCCGGTCGATTCTGCAGAGCAGAATAAATAGTTGAAAACCTTGGCGGGGCTGTACCTTCAGTTAACCCGCTTTCAAATCCTTTTCTCCAGTCTTTAAAATTAACATATGGTGCTATCAGGTAACCTCCTTTTTCAGCCTTTTCTACTAAATAAGGGATGAATTTATTTTTATTAAAATCAGCCGTTTCTCTATATACATCCTCAAGAGTTTCAATTGCATAAGTTAGTGTATATTGATAGTCTGCGCCGTCTGTTGTATGTGTATCAACAAAAAAATCAGGGAGCCATGAAGAAAATAATTTTAGCATAGCCTGCATTTCAACTGCATCTGCTTTCATCCAGTCGCGGTTAAGATTTAAGCCAGCAGCAGTAGTTCTCCACCCCATTTCAACCGGGCCATTCTGGTTAATACGGTTATACTTTCTGAATCTTTCATGCGCATCCACACTGAATATAGGAACAATTACAAGTATGGTATTATCAATTAAATTTTCTTTTTCTTTTGTAATTAATATTTCCCTCAGCAGGAGCATACACGCATCTTTACCCTCAATTTCTCCTGAATGTATCCCATTGACAATGAAGATAACAGGTTTACCTGTCTTTTTTGCCTCTTCAGGGTTAAAAGTTTTATCTTTTGATACGACAATACAGTTGAGATCTCTTCCCTGGGGGGAGATTCCGAAGGAAAACATTTTGGCGTAGTCAGAATTCTCATCAATTCTCTTAAAATACTCCATTGTTTCTTCATACCGGGGTGTTTCAAGATAGTTTGATGTTTCAAATTTTGTGAGCCAGCTATTGTCAATTTGTGCGATTGAACAATTATAGGCCAATGTAAGCATTAAGAAAATGTTAAGATGTGTTTTCATAATAAAAGGAGTTTGTTTTTTGATTGAAAAAGAAGAATTATAATGTTGTTACAAAGATTGGAAAAATTTGTGAATTTTTATATCAAAAAAAATTTTGTACATTAGTATTAACTCATAACCCTATGGAAAAATATGGAAATCTCCCTTCTTGACAAAAGCAACTACTTAAAAGGGCTTTTAATTGTAGCAAGGAAAGATAAACAGTTATTTGAATCGGAAAAATTAATTATAAAAAGCATTTCTGAACGTCTTGGTTTTGCATCAGATTTCTATGAAGAAACTATCCGCGGATTGCTTTCAAACAAATATATTGATGAAGAACCTATAAAATTCTCAAATACTGAAATTGCAAAACTATTTGTATCAGACGGGCTGAAGCTGGCTTTTTCTGATGATCATGTAGCTGGCCCTGAAATTACCTGGCTTAAAGCTGTTGCATTAGTAAATGATATTGAAGCTGAATGGGTTGCGGATATGCTTAAAGTATATAAAGACTCATCAAGAGCAAACAATGATAAAGAGATAGCACTTTATTCCATAATCTGAAGTGCCTGAAAAAATTACAGTGCCTGAAAAAATTATATTTGGTAATGTCTTTCGCTTCTTAGCATGAAAGATTTGCCGTCAATTGCCCGGGAGACAGCAAGGATACCATTAAGGTGATCTACTTCATGCTGAAGCAGCTCTGATAAATCATCCTGCAACTCCATTGTGCAGTTTTCCCAATTCATATTCTTAAAAGTTATAGTACATCTTTTATGTCTTTTTACTTTTACAAAGATATCAGGGAAACTCATGCAGTCATCCCAAAGTTCAAACATCTCATCACTAAAATTATTTAATACCGGGTTAATAAAAACAATGGGTTTATCGATATTCATATAAACAATTCTTTTAAAGAAGCCAATCTGCGGTGCTGCAATGGCACGCCCTGCCTTATATTTTTTTCTGAAATCAAAAAGCGTATCATGGAGGTCATCAATTACAGGCTGCAGCCCGGGAAGCTCTTCTTCTTTAATTTCTTCGCATAATTTATAGAGCAGGGGATTACCAAGAAGTAATATGTTTTTTACAGCCATTATTTTTTTTCTGTTATATTAAGCACAAAGTGGTGGCTTGTAATATCCATCCTTTTCTTCAGATAAAAACGATGTGCCCCATACCTTTGAACGCCGGAATCAAGATGAAGCTGGTCGCAATTATTCATTTTAGCATAATCAAGAAGCCAGTCAAACAGCATTTCTCCATAACCTTTGGATCTTTCAGAAGCAGCAGTAACAAGGTCATCCACATACATCATTTTACTGCTGAATAGTTTTTCACCAAATACAAAGCCGGTGCAGCTCTTTATCTCATTGTTCTCTTCAAGATAAACAAGGTTATACAATGAATTTTCCTGCTGGCGCTTAACTCTTTCAAGAAATTCTTCCCCGGTAGCAATATGAGTTCTAAGTTCCTGCATTACCGGGAAACACCTTAATATCTGGCCGTCTGTTTTTGCAAATTTTATTTCTATCATAAATCTCAAAATTTTGTTAATACAAAATAAGTGTTTTTGGTAAAATCTGAAAAGCAGTTTTATTTCCTATAAAAAAATGATAAGAAAGTTTGCTGTAAATTATTCTTTTATTATTTTTGTCAGGTATCGGCTTTCCCCGGAAAAATTAAAAAGGAGAATATATGAATTCAAAGCTATTGAACATTGGAATGGTATTGCTCTGTTTTACTTTTGTTGTACTTTTAAGCAGCAATTCCGAAGCACAAAATAATGAGATAAGAGTTAGTCCTAAATCATGGGTGGGACAAACTGTTGGTTATACTGATGTAAATATTGTATTCAGCAGGCCAGGCGTAAAAGACCGGAAGATCTGGGGAGAACTTGTACCTTATGGAAAAGTATGGCGTGCAGGTGCAAATGAGGCAACCAAAATTACATTTAGTACTGATGTAACTGTTGAAGGTAAAAAGCTAGCAAAAGGCTCATACGGCTTTTTTGTTATTCCCGAAGAAAAAGAATGGACGCTGATTTTTAATAAGGTAGCAGATCAATGGGGCGCATATGAATATAATGAGGCAGAAGATGCATTACGTATAAAAGTAAAACCTCAAAAAAGTGATGCTGAAGAATGGCTTGATTATGATATTGAAAAAATAAATAATACTACTGCAAGTGTTTCAATCGGATGGGAAAACCTTGAAGTTTCATTTAAGGTTGAGGGTGCCGCTAAGCAGTAGCTTTGTTATAAAAATAAAGTCTTACTCTGGTTATATGAAAACCTCCCGGATATTTTTTAGCCGGGAGGTTTTTTTATTGTATTAGTTAATGTATATTCCGCATAATCAAAAACAAAAACCCAAAGTGTGAAAAGTATCCTCTTAACTTTTCTATTATTTTTTATTGCGGCAGAAAATCATTTTCCTCAAAAGGAGATTACCGGGATACCGCCTATCCGTAATTTCAGTCCTAAAGAATACCAGTCTGCTCCGGATAACTGGTCGTGTATTCAGGATAAACGCGGTATAATGTATTTTGCCAATGGAAGCGGTGTGCTTGAATATGATGGTGCCAGATGGAATATTATTCAAATCAACGGAAACAGACCTGCCCGATCCCTGGCTGTTGATGCTTCCGGCAGAGTTTATGTCGGGAGTGTAAATGATTTTGGTTACCTGGATGTTAATGTGTCCGGAGAGAAAAGTTTTTTTTCACTCCGTTCGCTTCTTCCGGATACAACAATAACATTCCAGGAAGTCTGGAAAACTTATATCCTGCAGAATGAAGTTATCTTTCATACCGATAATATAATTTATAGATACAGAAATGGCAGTATAACAGCTATTCCTGTTACTACATTGCAGGACTATTCTTTTGTTCTTGATGACAGGTTATTCGTATATCAATCGGGCATAGGATTAAGCGAAATAGTGGATAATGCTGTTACTGTTCTCCCCGGCGGGAATTTTTACAGGGATAAAAGAATCAGGGCAATGCTTAAATATAATAAGGACTTACTGCTGATCGGAACAGAAAATGGATTATATTTTTACGATGGAAAAAAATCCCACAGTTTTGCTTCTGAAGCAGATGATGTATTCCTTCGCGGAAGAATATTCTCAGGTGTAAAACTCGGCAGTGATCATTATGTATTTAATACAACCGGAGCCGGAGTTGTTCTTATTGATAAATATGGGAAACTGCTCTATCATATCCGAAAACAAAACGGACTGCTAAGCGATATGGCTTTTACTGTATGTACAGATAATGAACAGGGTGTATGGGTTGCGCAAATGGGTGGTATAAGCCGTATCGATTTCAACAGCCCAATTACATTTGCTGATAGCCATTCCGGATTTGATATTTCAATTATGTCACTTGTCCGCTATAATAATAAATTGATATTTGGTGCAGAAAATGGCATTTATGAAACCATATATTCTTCTGACAGAAAGGATTTTACTTTACAGTTAAAAGCTTTGCCGGCCTTAGATATACAGGGCATGTATTCTTTTGAAGATGGTATTATTGCCGGCTGCGGAGAAGGCACATTTTTCTATCACAATGGTACTGTACAAAAAATATCACCGGCTTATTCAATTTCGTTCCAACGTTCCGCCATAAATCCTAAACTGTTTTATGGTGCAGATTACAGTATCCAGCTGCTGTATTACCATAACAAACAATGGATTGACAAAGGTATAATTCCGGGCATTAAAGAAAGTATAGACTTATGTGTAGAAAATAAGGATGGAAGTTTATGGTTATTCACGCATTATGACGGAATAATTCATGTAAGCAATCATTTCCATACATTTGATTCATCAAAAAAACCGGTTATAACCCGTTATGGTTTAGACGAGGGTTTGCCTTCACTCAACTATAATTCTCCTGTTATGTTGAGAGGAAGATTATTCTTTAGTACGATTAAAGGCCTTTATTCCTTTGATTCTTTGAAGCAACATTTTTTTTACGATTCACTTTTTCATTCTTCATTTTCTCCCCGGCTTCCGGCAATTAAAATGTCAATGTTTGAAGGAAAAAATGGAGATATATATAGTCTGGGCTTGTCACAAAGATGGAAAACAAATATCCTGTATTATCGGCGAACTCCGGAAGGTACTTACAAATCTTTTCCAACATCAGCCGGGCTTATTAAAGAAATGAATATTACTCCGCTTCTTCATGAATCTTCAGTTTCCTGGTTTACTACCGGTAACCGGCTGATAAGGTTTGACAGGGACAGAGATATACGAACTCCGGTGCCGTTTGAAACACGTATCAGTAAAGCAGTTTTAATTGAAAATGATTCTGTAATTTACTTCGGATATCCTTTGAGAAGCGATTCTGTGCGCGAAATAGATTTTTCCTTCAATGCCATCAGGTTTGAATTTTCCGGAATGAGTTACGCGGGGGAAGAAAACGAATTTCAATATATTCTGGAAGGGATAGATAATTCCTGGTCTCAATGGACAACAGAAAAGTACAAAGAATATTCTTTGCTGCCGCAGGGCAATTATCGTTTCAGAGTGCGAGCTAAGAACGTATACGGTAAAACAGGGGATGAAGCTTCGTTTGCATTTACAGTCATGCCCCCATGGTGGGGAACCTGGTGGTTCAGGGGTTTTATAATAATTTTATTTCTTATTATTGGTCCACTAATTTATTATCGCAGGGTATCCGGCTTACAAAAAGATAAGAAGAAACAGCAGGATTTTTCCATGAGATTGATAAATATGCAGGAACAGGAGCGGAAACGGATTTCATCGGAATTACATGATTCTATCGGTCAAAATTTATTAATCATTAAAAACATGCTCGAGGTAAGCGCTGAAAGTTCACTTAGTAAAGATGAGTTGAATACTCAGTTAAAAGAGCTATCCAATATTGCCTCCTTATCAATTGAAGAGACAAGAAATATTGCCAGTAATCTTCATCCATATCAGTTAAACCGGATGGGATTAACAAAAGCATTTAATGCTATGATGCGTAATCTTGAAGCATCAACAAAACTTAAGATTACCTGTTTTTTAGATGATGTACAGGGAATATTTAATAAAGAGACTGAGGCACACATATACCGGATAGTGCAGGAATCTGTGAACAATGTTTTAAAACATTCAGGCGCTTCTTCCCTGAATTTTCTTATGAAAAAAAATTCAAATGAAATCAGGATACTCATTTCAGATAATGGAAGGGGATTTGATATTAAAGAAGTTGAATCAAAAGATACATCATTGGTGGGCGGATTAGGATTATTCGGACTAAAAGAGCGCGCAAGAATTATCGGTGGAACGCTGGTTATATTTTCTGAAATCGGAAAAGGGACAGATATAGAATTGATTATTCCACCTGGAAAGGAAATATAATGTCTGCTGCTAATAAAAGAATAAGCGTTGTTATTGCTGATGATCATCCTATTTTCAGAAAAGGTTTAATTACAATTCTTCAAAATAACAATGACTTTGAAATTATATGTGAAACCGATAATGGGAATGATGCAGCTGAATTGATTGAAAAATATAATCCTGATGCCGCAGTGCTTGACATTGATATGCCGGGGAAAAGCGGGGTAGAAGTAGCTGAAACACTGCGGGGTAAGAATTTAACAACAGCAGTTATTTTTTTAACTATGTTCAAGGAGAAAGATCTCTTTGATGAGGCAATGGAGCTGGGAGTTAAGGGATATGTTTTAAAAGACAGCGCTCTTACAGAAATTACAGACTGCATCCGTGCAGCAGCTAAAGGTGAGTTTTATATTAGCCCGGCTCTGTCAACATTCGTTGTTCAGCGCAGCGCAGAAATAAAGCAGTTTAAAATAAACAATCCCTCGATTGGAAAATTAACCCCGTCCGAACTAACCATTCTAAAACTTATTGCGCAGCATAAAACCAGCAAAGAAATTGCGGGAAACCTTAACATCTCTGTTAGAACCGTTGAGCATCATCGTGCAAATATTGCTGAAAAGCTGGACCTCAAGGGGAGCCAGGCACTCCTTAAATTTGCACTTGAAAATAAATCAATGCTGTAAAATTATGAGCCGTTATAGCGGTTAGGTTAAATGATAACAAATACTATCTTCACTCAATCCAAACTCCTCTAATCTCTCTCTTGAACTTGCACTTGCTCATGCTCATGCACTTGCTCATGCTCATGCACTTGCTCATGCTCTTGCTCATGCACTTGCTCTTGCTCATGCACTTGCTCATGCACTTGCTCATGCACTTGCACTTGCTCATGCACTTGCTCATGCACTTGCTCATGCACTTGCACTTGCTCATGCTCATGCACTTGCTCATGCACTTGCTCATGCACTTGCTCTTGAACTTGCTCTTTGCTTTAG
>JAWOJF010000281.1:0-10200 GCA_046481785.1 Ignavibacteriaceae bacterium
AATTAAAAAGCAGCCTCTTTTATGCCGGCGATTGTGCGAAAATTAGAATTCCACTAAAGTCCGGAGTGAGAGACTTGTAGAAAGTGGTGAATAAAGGTGTATTAACCCCAGGCTTCAGGGTCTGTTGCACAACTCAGCCTTAACTTCACAAGGAGAAGATATCAATTGCCACGACTTTTAAGTCGTGGGAGAAAAACAATAAGCATGGAGGCTTTAGCCACAATTTGCCTTAATTGTGCGTGTCCCGACCCTTCGGGGGCTAAAGCCAAAAATATTTGGAATCCTAAACCACGACATAAATGTCGTGGCAATAAATAAACAGTCTCTTTCAAGGAGAGACATTTAATTATTAGTTATGCAACAGACCCTGAAGCCTGGGGTTAATACACCTTTATTCACCACTTTCTACTTTTCACACAATCTCCCGGGCAAGGTATTATCATGACAAGACAGATTATAATAGAAACAGGTTAAACACTTTTTATAACATAAACTGCATCATGAGGCCTTACCAGTTCAGCGCAGGGGAAAGTAAATTTATCTCCTTTTATAACCTCATCCACCGGAAGATCATTATCCTTAATAAGGTTTTCAATTTCTGTTTCCACTACACCGGTTGTAGGACCAATAATTAGTATCCTGTCACCTTTTTTTATGCTTCCTGCTTCAAGATTTACATAAGCTGTACCGGCTTTTTTATAATAATTAATTACTTTCCCGGTATATTCTTTCCTGGTTGAGGCTTTACTGCCATATATGTTTGCGTATTCTTCAGAAGAGGGTGTGTTAAAATAAAATCCGGAGGAGAATCCCCGGTTATATACTTCTTCCAGTTCTTTTAGTAGTTTTTTCTTAATTTCTGCTGTTAAATTTCCTTCAAAGAAGATGTCTATACCTCTCCGGTAAACAGAAACTGTTTTAGCAACATACTCCGGACTCCGTTTTCTTCCTTCTATTTTAAATGAGTCTATGCCCGCTTCAATTAATTTATCAATAAATTCGACTGAACAAAGGTCTTTGGGTGACAGTACATAATCTTCGCCTATTACCATTGACTTATGGATTATATTATCATGCACCTCATATTCTCTTCTGCATGGCTGTATACATTCTCCCCGGTTGGCGCTTTTACCAAACAGGTGATGGCTCATAAAACATCTTCCGCTTACAGCAATACACATGGCACCGTGAACAAACGCTTCAATTTCCAGATCGGTATTAGCTCTTATCTTTTTTATTTCTTCAAGAGAACATTCCCTTGCAAGAACAATTCTTTTAGCTCCCAGTCTTTTATAAACCGATGCACTTAATGAATTTGAAACTGATGCCTGTGTTGAAATACAAAAGGGTATTTTATTTTTATTGCATAATTCTGCTGCGGCAAGATCCCAGCAGATTATAAAATCTATGCCTGCCGTTTTCGCCGAAGCAATAAGGTCATCAGCTTCATTAATCTCTTCTTCAAAAAGGATTGTGTTTAATGTAAGGTAGGTTTTTACACCTGATTCTTTACAATATTTTACAACCTCATCTAATTCATCAATAGAAAAATTAGCGGCTTTGGCACGCATATTAAATTTTTCGGCGCCAAAATAAACTGCGTCAGCCCCGGATTTAACTGCCGCCGTCAGCATAGTCCAGTTCCCGGCAGGCGCCATTAATTCCGGCTTTTTATTTTTCATATTATCTGTGTATCCCTTACTAACCAAATCCTGTTAATACATATTATCTGTTTTATTCTATAAAACCGCAGTTAACTTTTTTCTTCCCAAACCCTGCAAATTTCCACAATAACTTTTACAGCCATTTCCATATCCTGAATGGACACCCATTCAAGTTTTGAGTGGTATGAATGTTCTCCGGCAAAGATATTTGGTGTTGGAAGCCCCATAAAACTTAAACGTGAACCATCAGTACCACCACGGATAGGCCTGCTGATTGGTTTTATATTTAATCTATCCATGGCTTCCCGCGCAAAATTTATTACCTGGGGATGATTATCAAGAACTTCCCTCATATTCCTGTACTGCTCAAAAACTTCAAACTCATACCTTGCACCGGGAAATTTTTCAACAGCTTTTTTTGTTAGTTCCTCAAGAAGGTTTTCATACTCTTTTAATTTGGCAGTTTCAAAATCCCTGATAATAAATTTAAGAGTTGTAAGTTCTTCCATACCATTCATTGTTGTACAGTGAATATAACCTTCTCTTGCTTCGGTCGTTTCCGGCGACAACCTTTCTTTGGGAAGGCTTTCGAGAAGAGCAGCGGCTGCTTTTAATGAATTTACCATCTTTCCTTTGGCATAACCGGGATGGATATTTTTCCCATGGATTTTTATAATTACTGCGTCTGCGCTGAATGATTCATACTCAACTTCACCGCGTGTCTGGCCGTCAACCGTATATGCATACTTAGCACCAAATTTTTTAACATCAAATTTTTCGGTTCCTCTCCCAACTTCTTCATCAGGAGTAAAACAAATCTTAATGGTACCATGTTTCACTTCAGGGTGAGTAAGAAAATAATTCACAGCATCCATTATCTCTGCCACACCGGCTTTATTATCGGCGCCAAGCAAAGTGGTTCCGTCGGTAGTAATAATATCAAAGCCGATCATATCTTTTAAATCCGGGTTATCCGCTGCTTTAATTACCTGGTTTGGGTCATTAATTAACTTAATGTCTCCGCCCTGGTAATTTTTATGTATCTGCGGATTTACATTTTCACCTGTAACTGCGGGCGAGGTATCTGCATGGGAAATAAAGCCGATAACCGGCACATTTTTATCTGTATTTGAAGGGAGAGTTGCCATAACGTAACCCCACTCATCCATATGAGCATCTTTTAGTCCCATTGCTTTAAGCTCTTTTGCCAGGTCTTTCAGCAATATTTTCTGCTTTTCCGTTGATGGGAAAGATGATGATTCTTCATCCGATTGTGTGTCATATTTTACGTATTTCAGAAATCTGTCAACACATGTAAATTTATACTTTTCGTCAAACATTTTTTTCTCCTTAATTACTGAAGAAGATTTATAATTATTGCTTTAAAGTTAAAATTATTTGAGTGAATACCCAAGGAGGCGTGAGATGCAACTAAAATTTTGCAGGCTGGATTGGGTTACAGATATATTGCTGTTTATGCTGTGTCAAATTTAATGAGGGGGCCCGATAGTCCTGTCAAATGGATTAATATTTTACTTTGAGAAGGTCTCAAACTTATTTTGTTTCATAGAATTTTTTTAAAACATAAAACGCTTTCTTCTTAATACCTCTGTCTGAAATTAATCCTTTGCGGTTCCAGTGATCCTGTATACCGGGTAAATTTCTCCGGGGAGATCTGAAATCAGCCAGAATCCAGGGGGACATTCCGCTTAAGTTAGGTATCCTTTCCATTAATTTTACCTGGTGTTCATAAACATTTACCTGGTACTCTTCGGTCCACCTGGTTAGGTTATCACCATGATGCCCCTGTAAAGCATCTGCACCAAATTCACTTATTATTATCGGCTTATTGTATTTGGTTTTATAATTTATTCTGGCGGCTTTTTCCGGCAGACCATCATACCAGCCGAGATATTCATTTAACCCAATTACATCAAGATATTCACCAAAAGGATCATCAATCATAATTGTATTATCATCTATGTAATGATTTTCAAGTGCGGCAGTTAGTAATCTTGAATTATCAAGACTTCGTGCCCGATCAGCCAGCTTTTTCAAAAAAATTAACCGATCTTCACTTAAAGGTGTTTCATTTGATACAGACCATAAAACAACAGAAGACCTGTTCTTATCCCGGGAAATCATTTCTGTAAGCTGCCTTTCAGCATTTAAATAAGTTGTTTCATTTTTCCAGAGGATAGTCCAGTAAACAGGTATTTCCGACCAGATTAAAATTCCCAATTCATCAGCAAGCCTGACTATATGTTCATTATGCGGATAGTGTGCAAGTCTTACAAAATTACCATTCAGTTCTTTTATCCAATTTAAAATTATCCTGGCATCCTCTTTTGTGTTTGCTCTTCCACCCCGGAGCGGAGCTTCTTCATGAACAGATATACCTTTCAGGAATATTTTTCCCCCATTCAGTAATATATCACCATTATTTGTCTCAATTATTCTGAAGCCAATTTTTTCAGTTATTGTATCAGTTGTACTTTCTATTATTACTTCATATAGTTTAGGATTTTGCGGGGACCATAATTCGGGTTGTGCATTAAAAGTAAATCTGCAAAAACCCTTAACATCCGAGCTGGCGGTGTATTCGGCTTTTATTTCAGGAATTTTTATTTTAATCTGCTCTTCTCCATTTTGTCCATCCAGTTGGATCCATCCCGATATTCTTGAATAAGATTCTTTATCGAGCTGTATAAAATAATCTTTAATAAAAGCTGAAGGTACTTCAACTAATGTTACATCCCTTGTTATACCACCGTAGTTCCACCAGTCGGTATTAACCGTTGGTACAAACTCACGGCTTCTTTTATTATCAACCTTAAGGATTAGGAAATTATCTTTCTCTTTAACCAGGCCGGTTATTTCAAAGTTAAATGGTGTGAATCCCCCCTCATGCTCTCCCAGTTTATTGCCGTTCAAATAAACTATTGATTTATAGTTTACAGCTCCGAAATGGACAAACAATCTTTTATTCTTCTCCAGTGAATAGTTAAAGTCTTTTTTATACCATATGGTACCTTCATATAACATTAATTTTTCTTTTTGAGTATTCCAGTCTCCCGGCACTTTAAGCAGTTCTGATTTATCAAAGTCATACTCAATAAGTTCTGTTTTATCCTTAGGTTTTTGATTCATAAAGAATCCGTTTTCCGCGGGCTCATAACGGTAATTATAGTAGCCGGTTTCATAAGGATCAATTATGATCTGCCAGTTGCCGTTTAAGGTATGGTTTGTTCTTCCCGAGATATTTGTTATTAAGGTCTGCGAATAATTAAACTGCTGTAAGGTAAAAAGCAGGTGAATGAGTATGAGTTTTTTCAATACAAAACCTTTGAAGAATTGTTATTGTTAATTTATGAAACGGAAGGCAAAATTCTAATATATTAATGATTCAGCATGAATATTTATCATGGTCAAAATAAGTTAAGGAGTATTCCTCTTACAATTAAATCAGGCCGGGTATCATTATAATCATTTCATACCCAGAGTTATTTCACCTTCGGCACCTAACATTAATGTACCAGAAAATGCATGTTTTTTATATACCTGTCACGCTCTTGCGGAACTATTAAAGTGTTTATAATTACGAACAAAAAGATAAGTAGACAAAGTCTTTTCATTCTTATTCCTTTCTGTTTTAATACTTATAATTGAGCTTACATCGTAATATAAATTATAGGAAAGAGTATTTAATTATGTCTGATACATTAGGGGGAAACGGGTGACTTTATTAACATGCGGGGGATAAAAGCAGAACTGCCATAGATGAGCTATGGCAGTTATCACAAAATATTCATATCAAATCCTTTTCATATTTATCTCAACCTTTACCTAATCTCTTTCTTAAATCCTGAACTTCATATACCAGATTGATGTAGCTCCAAATCATCCTTGCAAGGCCGATAATTGCTAACACAATCAGAACGAAGGTTACGCCATCATTTTTCATGATTTATGCTCCTTGAATAAAAAAATTGTTACGCGGTAAATATCTAATCAATAACAAACTTATACTATAATCTTGTGCACATAACTATGGTTGATGTGAGGAATATTCGTTGTTAATGTTAATAAATTAGAATAGTCATTAATAGATGAGAAAAATCATTTTAATAAAAGAATTTTTTGAAACAATGTTTTATTATTTGTCTGTAAAATCACAAAATAAGTGCCGGTGCTTAAGTTTTCAGCATTAAACGAATAATCGTATGTTCCCCGGGGGAGATAACCCTCATACAGGGATTTGACTTGTTCTCCCAAAATGTTAACAACAGTTAGTTTTGTATCTGATCCGGATGGCAAAGAGAATTGTATGGTTGTTGACGGATTGAATGGATTAGGATAGTTCTGATACAGATGTATTTCATCTGGTACAAAATCTTTACCCACGGAAACAACCGGAACATGAATTTTTACATCTGCCACATTTGTAGATGATGAGTCTATTATAACAAGATCACTGTAAAAATTTTCATAACCTATTTTTTGTGCAAATAATCTGTAGGTGCCGTAAGGAAGATTGATCAATCTGAATTTCCCATCCTCTTTAGTAAATGTATATCCGTAAAGGATGTTGTTTTCTACTGATTGTGCAAATACAAGGATATCTGAAAGTGTATCGGGTGAAGATCCTTCCGGGATTATTAACCCTTCAATAACACCCCCGCCATATGATGAATCCCTCGGGAGATATATATTTTTCTGTGTTACTAAACCGGACACATAAACTGAATCTGCCTGTTCCCAGAAAACGGAAGAATAGCCTTCAGATTTATAATAAGATGGCAGAAAGTAATCAGAGAATGACTGGATATAATAATAACCTGGGTTTTCAAAGTCCATATTGAAAGTTCCATCAATATCAGCAAAAACCGTATAAGCCTCATCTTCATTCAGACTAACTGCATTTATTTTCCTGGGGGTATGTCTTCCTTTTCTCCCTACTATCATTGCCTTTCGCAGCGGGGTAACATTAAGAGAATCAAAAATCCCGCCGGAGACCCTGTGTTGCCGGTATGCAATTCGTTTAAGCTGAATATCGGCTGTATATTCGTAATTTTCATTTAATGTTATAATACCGGCATTAAACGGATCTGATCTCTGTCCAAAAAAAGTAGTTTGAAAGGAGTCCTTGGAAGCTGCAACAGTATACCTGCCATCAGGGATGTTAACTGAGTAAAAACCTGCTGCATCCGTTTTTGCTGATTTTGTAATATAACTTCCTTCATAAAGAAAGTAAACGTTTGCTTCCGGAACCGGTACTGATCCATCTGTAACATAACCGCTTATAGTGCCATCAAAACGGTCATCATAAAAATCAATTTTTACACGGATCAATTCCATACCATCTCTGCTGTTACTAATTACATACATGGAATCAGTGCTGTCAGCAGAAGCAACATCCCTGAATCCCGAAAGAATACAGTCCATTATCAGGGTATCACCGGGCAATACATCTACAGGGTAATACCAGTGTTTGTTAAACCTGACATAATATAAGTCAGACCGGTAATAAATTGAATCAATAGTTAGAGTCTCATTTCCCGTATTGATAAAGTAAACATTTTCAAGCCGGTCAAACACGCTTTTAAATTCGATTTGGTTCGGTTTCAGTTCAAGATCGGCCTGAGCATGCAAATTTATATATAGAAATACTATGTTTAATACTGTCAGATATCTCAGCATATTGTTAATAACATCAATAATAATTATACTATTAGTGAGAAAAATAGATTAATTAGTGACAAAACAAATATTGAACAGGGATAAACTAAATTACATAAATTTTACGCAAAAAGAATTAGAGGAATTATTTGCGTTATCCAGGAACGGGGATTCCAATTCATTTCAAACCCTTTCGGGTTATGTACGCGATATTTCTTACAGCTATTTTCTATCCAAACACAGGCACGGAAAAATTACCAATAAAGATGATGTTGACGATTTAACAAACAATGTATACCTCGCCTTTGCCGAGCAGTACCATAAAATAGAAAACCTTGAATTCTGGCTGAGGCGCGTTTTGTTCCTTAATTTCATCAATTGGTACAAGAAAAACAATGCTCAAAGAACACTTCAGCTTGATGAAGCTTTTTATATTGAGCATAAAGGAGTTAACCCGGAGGACACTCTTGATGCGGAAAAAATCCTAAAAATACTTGGAACTTTAAGTGAGGAAAAACAAAAAATATTAAAAATGCGTTTCTGGGAAGATCTGAAATTTGCTGAAATAGCTGAAAAGGTCGGTAAAACTGAAGACGCTGTTAAAAAAATGTTTTACAGAACTATTGAAGAATTAAAAAATAAAATTTAGGATTGTCACTTTCCATATTTAGCAGTTACTATATCTTTAGAAAGATAAGTATAAAATGGGCAACATAGAAAAGATATCAGACCTTTTACAAAAGGATGAATTAACTTATGATGAAAAAGCTTCACTGGATTTTATCCTGAACGGCGATCCTGAAGCCAGGGCATTTTATAATGCTTACGGTTCAGTTAAAACAGCCGTCAGAGCCGGTTCCCATCTTTCGTATGATCAAATCTATAATTATATATTACTAAAAAACGGTAACGCACCCGAAGATAAAAGGGTAGTTGTTCAACTTCCGCTTATTGAAGAACATTTAAGAAAATGCAGCCTTTGCCTGAATGAATTTTCTGTTTTAAATGCTGAGTATTCAGAAATTGAAAATTTTATCAAAACCCCTGATTCAGACACTATTAAAAATAATATTTTCATAGAACCCGGAAAAAAAACAGTAAGAAAATTCTATGCCCCGCGTTATAGTGTTGTAACGGTTATAACTATTGGAATTCTTTACCTGGTTTTATACTTTATTTCGGGCATTTCAACTCCTGATACTTATAAATATGCCTCTTTGAATGAACCGGAGTTTTATGTAACAAGAGGAAGGCCTACTGATGAATTTCAAAAAAGCATTGCAGCCCTTGAAAACAGGGAGTATGAAGAAGCAATTGCCCATTTGGAAAAAGATATAAGTAACAATGCTGATGATAAGACAATATTTTATTCGCATTATATTATGGGTCTAAGCTATCTGGAAACTGCTGAAAATAAATTCCTTGGATTATTCCCTTCTTATAGTGAAGAAAAAGTAAATGCTGGTTTAAGCCATCTTGAGAAAGCTGTTGAACTTAATAATTCAGGTAAGTTTCCAAATGTTACCTATGATGCTTATTTCTATCTTGCTAAAGGAAATTTAATGCTGGATAACCAGGAAAGGGCGATAAAATATTTCCGGCTTGTTATTGAAAATAAAGGGAGTAAGATGCAGGAAGCGCAATCCGCAGTTGATGTATTTGGTAAACTGGAGTAGGTTGTGTCAAATGTTTCATCAACCACAGTTCTCCGGATAGTATTTTTCCTCTCAGTTTATTCCATCATTGGCATTTCCTCGTTAAAGATTGAAGATAAAAAACAAACCTTAATTCAAACCAGTTTCACATTTGATATCGATTCTCTTATCAGTGAAATTAAATTAAACGGATGGAATGAAATATCTTTTGATAAATATTCCTTCTATCTTCTTAATACTCAAACTGATTTGATTTATGAAATAGATCGGGTAAACAGTCTGCCCGGCAGCTTTGAAAGATCCTGCCTGCAGGCTTTAATACTGAAGAAAGAATTACGATTTAATGAGATGTTTGATTCCCTTTATGTATTGCTGCCTCAAAAATCCGGCTATTTTAATTTTTATGAAAATCTTGTGTTTGCGGCAAATGCAACTGGGCGGTTGTCTTTGCTGGAAAGTGAAATAAATCCTCTGTTATCCGGTTTAATTCAAGCTGCCAAGGGCGAATATGAAAATGCTAAAGATGAATATTTTAAAGCTTTGGAAAAGGATCAATCTGATTATAATATCTTTTATCAAATATCTTACATGTACAGGAATACCGGGGATTATGATAAATCTTTAAATGTGTTGAATGATGCTGTATCGATGGCAAAGGGGGATGAGAGATTTTTAATAAAAGCGGCCATAGCTGAAGGTTCATTGAATTATTTATCAGGTAATTATTTACGTGCAGAAAAATTATACGAAAAAGCTCTTGCTGCCTCTAAAAAAATCTATGACAGGCAGAATGAAATAGTTTCTGTTGTTAACCTTGGTATCCTACATGACCTTGAGGGAGACGTTGAAAAAGCGAGGAAATATTTTAATGATGGTTTAACACTTGCACAGAAGATAAAAGATATTGATCTGGAGGCTTTCGCTTACTCAGAGCTTGGAGTCTCCTATACATTTACTAATGATATAATAAATGCAAAAGAAAACTATCTTAAAAGTTTTTTGATATATAAAAAAATAAATGACCGTCTGCGGCTTTCTTTATTATCCGAAAATATCGGGAAGATATATACATACCTTTTTGATTATAAATCAGCGATAAAATATTATGAGCAGGGAGCTGAATATGCAGGTGAAAATAAACGCGCCCGTGCAGTAAATATTATGGGGATGGCTGATGTTTACTCCAACTTATCTAATTATTC